>CBDUUO010000743.1:0-1887 GCA_965370395.1 uncultured bacterium | reverse complement strand
GTTTGATGGGTAACCATATTGTTCGTTGCCCGGGGTGCGGGGCTGCCAACCGGATACCGGCTGAAAAAATCGGAGTGGCCGCCAAATGCGGCAAATGCCATACCCTCCTGCCGACAGACCAAAAGAAAGCCGCTCCGGGCGAAGCCATCCAGATGCGGTGCACGGAATGTGGAACGAAAAATAAAATTCCGGCAAATAAAGTTGATGCCGGCGGCAAATGCGGCAAATGCGGGTCGGTGCTTAAGACCGAGGAATTGTATGAGGCGCAGCCGATAATAGTCACCGACGCCAATTTTGACGTCAAGGTATTAAAGTCCCCTCTGCCGGTGCTGGTATTCGCCTGGGCGCCCTGGTGTCCGACTTGTGGAGCGGTAACGCCGATCATCGATGAATTCGCGGCAGAAACCAAAGGAAAGGTGCGGGTAGGGAAAATAAACGTTGACGCTAACCCAATGCTGGCATCTAAATTCAACATCCTGAGCGTGCCGTTTTTGTTTATTTTTGATAACGGTCAGATGAAAGAGAGCATGCCGGGGGGGCTACAGAAGCATGAGATTATGATGAAAATGTCACGCTATATTTAAAAATATATTCACCACAGAGCACGCAGAGCACACAGAGAAAAAAATCAAAAATAATGAAATCGAAAAATAAAAACAAACAGGTGGCGCAAAAGATTATTGACATCCTGCGGAGCGGATTAATGATTAACGCGGATACGCAGCATTACATTGATTCAACATTTTCGAATCCTTCCGTCGACGAGCTTGAAGAGCTGCTGCAGGATGAATCCAGCTGTGAAACGGATTCGCTGATGGAGTTGCTCTTTTTCCCGGATGAATCCGTGCAGCTGCAATTGGAGGAAATGATCAAAGACACGCATTTCCATCGCCGGGACGAACGGGAAATTCAGAATCGCGTTTGTTCAACATCCCTTCAAACCCAAATTCGCTTTCCTGACGGCCGGAGCACATTGGAAATGATGGTTGCCCCTTCAAATGCAGCGCAGTTTATTGAGCGCCTGAATCTGTCAAGGTGCCTGGATCCGAAACTCAGGTCGGCCATCGCCCGGTATGTTCATCCGGGGCTCCAAATCCGATCTAAAGTCAGCCTCCGCAACACCAAACCCGTCACTTCACCAAATAAAATTTCATTCCTTCAAGCATTTTTTGAAAAACTGCAAATTGACAACGATGAATTTTTTGACCATCTCGATTTTACATTAAGCTTTCTGGATGAGCTCAAAGATGAGCCGGATATGTTCCAGGCGCTGATGGCCAGAAAGAAACTCTATTGCCAGAGTTTGCAAAAAGCCAAAAAATTAGATATCCAGCTAACCCAACACAATGTGGAAACCCTGTTGCTGAGAGGAAAACGCGTAACCTATGTTGATAAGGCCGATGCCCGTAAAAAGATTCAAATAATTGATCGAATCAGCCTGGCGGTTTTTGGAAAGACCGAGTTTTTTGATTTGATGCCGGCGGACGAGCAATCCATTACCCTGCAAGGCAAAGACGATGTCGATAAACTGATGAAGGAACTTGGTTAAAAGCGTAAACAATGAATAACCCAGATATGAGATTGCTTCGCTGCGCTCGCAATGACAGAACGAATGAAAAAGTGGACTCCAGTCATTGCGAGGAGTCCCGCTCAGCAAAGCGGGACGACGCGGCAATCTGATTAAGAGACGGATCGAAAATATTACCTGCTAGAGCGTTTGTCATAATAACGTTCCGATAGCAGTAGTTTGTTGTGTCTTCTCAGGGTTGTCGATAACGTCCAATATGGCCTGATCCAAACGCTCTAATAATTTTTCTTCATTTTTACAAACATGGTTGTTGAACCCGCGTGCTTTCATCGTCAGCCAGATGCGCTCTATGGGGTTGA
>CBDUUO010000742.1:0-1893 GCA_965370395.1 uncultured bacterium | reverse complement strand
GTACAAACCGGCGTTATCCGAGCCCTACAGGCCCCCACTGATCGTTTCCGTCCGGCACCAGGGGGAGTCAGCGTCGGCCATGTAACCATTACCGCCGGAACGCTGGGGTGCTGGGTAACAAAAAACGGCCAAAAAGTCATTCTATCCAACAACCACGTTCTGGCAAACAGCAACGATGCTGAAATTGGAGATCCGATTTTGCAGCCGGGTCCCTTTGATGGCGGCAATTTTCCTCAGGATCACATTGCAAATCTAACGCAATTTGTTCCGATCTCATTTGAAGGCGAGCCCAGTGAGTGTCAGTTTGCCAATGCGGTGATCGCTTTTTTCAATGCCGGTTGCCGGCTCATCAACAGCAATACCTGTTACAAAGTGGCCAAGATACAGGCTGAGGATAACCTTGTTGATGCAGCTATAGCTGCACCGCTTGATCCGGCAGATGTGAAGGATGAGATCCTAAATATCGGACCGATTCAGGGCACGGTTGAGGGTGAGCTGGGCATGGCCATTAAGAAAAGCGGACGTACCACCGGTTTTACGACTGGACAGATTCAACAGGTCGACGTAACTGCCAATGTCCAATACGGAGCAGGACAGGTAGCGCGTTTCACCGATCAATTGCTGGCCGGCGCCATGAGCCAGGGCGGAGACAGCGGTTCGGCCGTGCTGGACGATAATAACCGCTTAAGCGGGCTTTTGTTTGCCGGCAGTGATACGACCACCATTATTAACCGCATCGAAAATGTATTTAGCGCTTTGGGGATTTCACTATGAAAACGATTGTACTGAGTATCGTACTTATAATACCCCTGCTGGCGCTGGGAGATGATCTGGACATGTCATCATCGATTCAGGAAGTTAAAAAACAACATGAAGCCTTGTTTTTAGATATGCCAGGTGTTGTTTCTGTCGGGATTGGTCTGGACCCAAACGGTAATCAGGCCATCATCGTGGGTTTGGACGGATCGCGTCCTGAAACCAAGACAAAAATACCCGCAATGTTGCAGGATTTTCCGGTTGTGATTCAAATCGTTGGACCGATTAAGGCTCAATGAGGACCACACCACTTTTGCAATATATTTGTGAACCAGTATGTCTAGGAACATACGACTTTGAGGTTGCCGGATGATACACTTGACAACTATTTAAAATTTTTATATTTTTTATATATCAATTCCTATTTTTGAAGGAGTGTATTTTGGCAAAACTGGTTCGGTTAGGCAAACCCATGAGGGATGCGATTTTGATGGTGTTGAAATATGTAAGAGATGCGACCGGCAATGAACCCACCCAGGACGAAATCTCCAATGCCCTGAAAAGCTATTTTATATTGAATGAAATTGGCAATCAGATCAAATTTCAACGTAAAAAACCGATTCAGCAGGAACCACCCGAAACCTTGTCAAAGGACCCATTTTGGACATTAAACCTGCTGAAGGGACCGCCCAAAAACAGTTTGGTCCGAGTCGGTCTTTTTTCCCAAAACATACAGGACGCCATCAGCACGGCCCAGCATTTTGTGAAAGATTCCAGTGGAGATGAACCCAGCGAGACGGAAATCGCCCTAAGCCTCAGGAGCACTTTTATCCTTAGTGAAATCAAAAACCAAATCGACTGGCAGCGAAATGGCCAGAAAGAAAACAAAAAAACCATATCTCAAACGAAATAAAGTACTTCAGCCTTAAATTATTCCGGTCCCGCCAGGTTTTTCTCAACTATCTCTTCAATTCAGCCGATAAACTAATTGAGGTATTGGCGCGGCCGCTGGCCGCCAATCAGTTCAGCCTCAATGTCAGCTGATTTAATTTGCGCTGCGTTCATACCGCTTTTCATAATAGTGTTCCGAATTACGGAATTGCGGTATAAACGCTTGCACGATTGTACGGTTGTAGA
>CBDUUO010000741.1:0-1895 GCA_965370395.1 uncultured bacterium | reverse complement strand
ATGACACACTTAGAGCGTTTGTCAGAATAACGTTCCGATAGCGGTAGTTTGTTGTATCTTCTCCGGGTTGTCGATAACCTCCAATATGGCCTGATCCAAACGCTCTAATAATTTTTCTTCATTTTTACAAACATTTCGCTTGTTAGAAAATCTGGCAAACGGAACATATTTATGACAACCGGTATAATTGAGTAATTGTTGATTTTGCTTTATTTCGAGGCCTTGCAACAGATGAGCGAAACTGTCATACTTTAAATTTCAATCCTCCATAAATTTTAGCCACAATTTTTGAGTAAGGGAAAGAAACAAATGGACTTTCCGCCATTTTATCGTATCCGACAGCGTTTCGATGACACATCCCTAAAAGATGTTGCCCAAGCTGTTCGTGCTGAATTTGCGAATTTCAAACCCGGACCAAAGATTCGTGCCGGTCAGCGTGTGGCTGTCGGAGTTGGATCCAGAGGCACCCATGACCTCAAGATACTGGTTGCAACGGTGGTTGAGTGTCTGCGGGCGATGCAGCTCGAACCTTATATTATTCCGGCCATGGGCTCGCATGGGGGCGCTACCGCCGAGGGACAGGCACAGGTGCTGGCTGAACTTGGCATTACCGAAGGATCGGTGAAGGCCTCGATTATTTCGAACATGGAGGTGGTTTCCCTGGGGAATATTGAGTCGGGTGCTGAAGTTTTTTTTGCCAAAGATGCCCTGGTGGCCGATCACCTCGTGGTCGTTAACCGCGTAAAACCGCATACAGTGTTTCGCTCAGAAGTAGAATCCGGATTGTGCAAAATTCTGGCTGTCGGCTGCGGCCGGCAAAAAGGTGCGGAGAATATGCATAAGTATGATTTAGGGAAAACCATTATACCGGCAGCCCGTTTAATCATGCAGAAGACCTCTGTTCTTTGCGGCCTGGCGGTCACAGAAAATGCCTTTGGAGGAACTCATTCCATTAAGCTTGCCGGGCCGCAAGAATTTGCCGAGGTGGATCGGAAATTTCTAAAAATTGCCTGGACATTGCTGCCGAAACTGCCAATGGATGATCTGGATATCCTGCTGGTGGATGAGATGGGGAAAAATGTCAGCGGGGCCGGGATGGACCCAAATGTGATCGGGTTCTGGCGGCGGGAGGGCGGTGCGCGGAAACCTGATTTTCGCATTCTCATCGTTTTGGATCTGACACCGCATTCCCAAGGAAATGCCACCGGCATCGGCATGGCGGATTTAACCACCCGCAGAGTGATTGACCAAATTGACTGGAATGCCACCTATATGAATGTATTTACATCAGGCGTGCTGCGATCTGCACGCATGCCCATTCCGCTCGAAAATGACAGGGTCGCAGTTGAAGTTGCGTTGGCCCGGGTACCGGTTCCAGCTAATGCTCGCATGGCGCGTATTATCAATACTAGCAAACTGGCTACCTTCTGGGCCAGCGAGGCGATTTTGCCGGAACTTCGGACGAATTCAAACATCACCGTGGATCATCAACCCCTTGAGCTGTGTTTTAATGAAGATGGAAGATTAATCTCGATGGTAAACTGAGAATGTGCGATAAAATTTGATATTCGACTCAAAACTCATCCACCTCCGGCGTTCGGAATTATCCACAATAATTTATTCTTGACAGCGGATCGGAAAATGAATAAAAATCGGACACTGGTCAGACCACTTGTCCAATGCGATTTAATTCACTTTTTTAATTAGCCCGTCAAGAATTATTTTGTTTTTTAATACCTTTTATAGGCAACCGGATAGACAATGATTTTCCTTTCTATTCGCCAACCCCTAACCCGGACGAGCCGGTTGGAGCGAAGCGGAAATCCCGGTTTATCGGGGAATTGAAAATTGAATATTGCAAATTGAATATTTGTGGATGTCGCTTCGCTCCGTCC
>CBDUUO010000740.1:0-1898 GCA_965370395.1 uncultured bacterium | reverse complement strand
GGTCCCCCATACAACTCCTTTATCTTAGATCGATCCGGCGAGCCATCTTTTAGCAGCGGAAACTCTGGCACAAACTCCACGTATTGCGGTTTTTTGTACCTGGCGATGCGCTGGCCCACAAAAGCGATTAATTCTTTGGTATCCAGAGACTGTCCTGATTTTAAAATACAGACTGCTTTGATTCCCTCCTTCCATTTGGGATCCGGAATCCCAAACACAACCGTTTCCTCCACAGCAGGGTTCTCCAAAATTGCCTTTTCAACCTCCGCCGGATAAACGTTCTCACCGCCCGGCTTGATCAGCTCTTTTTCGGCCTTGCGGCCCTCGTACCACAGAAACCCGTCTTCATCAAAGCGGCCTAAATCACCGGTATGATGCCAGCCGCTCCGAAATGCGTACTCAGTATCTTCCGGCAGATTCCAGTAACCCTTGAACACCATCGGTCCTTTTACCGCAATTTCGCCAACCTCACCGGGATTGACGGGATCGTCATTGTCATCAACCAGCCTGACATCAGCCAACTCAAGGGCTTTGCCGGCTGAACCCGGCCGGTCATTGTAAGCACCCAAAGTTGCCATGGCCGATGTTTCTGTTTGGCCGTAGACGCAAAAGAAGGTGCCGCCGGTCACTTTTTGGTACCTCTCAATGGTTTCAGGGTTTTCGATTCCTTTCACTGTCCTCAGGGATTTTATATCTTTGCCGGTTTTTTCGTGCGCATCAAGGATTGAGGATAGAATCGGTGAAAAATCATAGAGAACCGTGACCTGCTTTTCTTCAATTAGATCCACAGCCTGTTGCGCGTCAAATTTGCTCATATTGACATTCAGCGCGCCGGCGTGGAAGCTGCCGCTGGCCATGAACAAACCAGCCACATGAAAAAGCGGCAAAAGGTTCAAATGAACATCTTCAACAGATAAATTCAACAACAGCATTAAGCTGATATTGGCGCTAATCACATTGCCATGCGTTAGCAGGGCACCTCTGGGCCTGCCGGTCACCGCGGCCGTATGAATAATGACAAATCCATCATCAGTTGCAACGTCAACAGATTCAAAATCGCCCGGATTATCCATCAAAGATGCAAATCCGGTAAAATTACCCCCGGAGGGATTCAGATTATAATAGTGTGTTACAGAAGATAACTTCTTTTTGGCGCCTGCGATCATCTCCTGAAAATCAGTTTCCACAAAAAAAATTTTGGGTTCACCGTCGTTCAAATTAAAAAGCGCCTCTTCAGCCGATAGTCTCCAGTTGATTGGCACGACGATAGCACCGAGTGCTGCGGCGGCGCCGTAAAGCAAAAAATATTCCAGACTATTCTTTCCTAAAACAGCAATGCGATCGCCTTTTTTGACACCGATTTTTTGCAGGCCAAAGGCCAACCGATCCACCTGGTCTTTAACCTCCGCGAAGGTCAGGGTTCGTTGGTCTTCGACTTCAAACCAGGCCTGGCAGTCGTTAAAACAGACGGCGTTGCGATTGATCAAATCATAAAAGGTATAGTCATGCAGGGCCATAAATAAGTAACCTCGATGCGGACGCAAATCAAAGAAAGGAATTGTAGAGAGTTGCATTCCCCTCGGTCGTTTGAAAAACCAGGAGAACGCAACTCTATACCACACCGCTAAAGAATCTGGCGCTTTCATATCTCTCGCCTTGCGCCCAATATCTAAATGAGCACAAGGCGAGGAGATTAATTAATTTTATTCTGGATAGCTGCCTTAAAAGGCGGCCACTTTGATCAAGCCATTTGCTTTGAAAACTGCTGAACCCTGCGTCACCCCGACCGGGAATGAGAAATCAGGCGCTTCCAGCCAGATCTTTTCAATCTGGTCCCAGAAGGTCAATCCCTTTTTCTTTAGCTCTTCGCCGGCTACGACAAGCAAACTCAACTGCGC
>CBDUUO010000739.1:0-1900 GCA_965370395.1 uncultured bacterium | reverse complement strand
AAACAGATACACCCCCCAAATGCTGCCGGGGCTGCGGAATCCTCTGGAGCCTCTAAAATTGACAATTTTGCGTTTTGCGGATACGATTAATGGAGATTCACTCCAAAGATGCCGGCCTTCATTTCACCGTTGGGTATCGTTTTTTTCAGGTAGTTTAATTTCAATGGAATAATGGAATGCTGGAACCGTGGAATATTGGGGGATAGAAGCGGAAAATGTCTTGATTTTTAATAGTTGTCCGCCCACATACTAAAACGAACCAGATCGCTAAACCCATTATTCCAATATTCCATTATTCCAATACCCCACAGTTACAGGCCATATTAACTATTTTCCATCCATTCCCAAGGGTTGGGTTTTGTGTAGAACAGCATAAACAGAAATTGGAGGAGGTATAGCATGAAATTGATTCGGCAACGATCGAAATCCACAGGTGTATTTCTGGTGATTTTAATGGTTCTGGTGGCCGTACCGTACCAATCGGTACTGGCAGCGATGATCGAAACGGAAGCGACCCTGGATATAACTGCAAAGGGTCAAGAAACCCGCAACACTATCAAAACGATCCTGGCGCGCGAAGATGCTCAAGCGGTTTTAAGGGCACAGGGAATCGACCCTCTCGAAGCCATGGCCCGTGTTGATAGTCTCACTGATGCTGAAGCCCAGCGAATTGCCGACCAAATCGAAGAACTTCCCGCCGGTGGAAGCTTCTTACTGACATTCTTATTGGTCGTTGGTATCATTGTTGTCATCTTAATCATTACGGATGCCATGGGCTATACAAACGTCTTTACATTTGTTAAATAAATTCAACAACATCGGGCACAATAGCCATTTGAGTCATTGGCGTAACCTTATCTTCAGTCTGATTTTGGGACTCTTAATTTTTAGTGGCTGTGCCACAGCACCCACAAAAAAATGGCACCAGGCCTCCGGGGACGTCCCACCCAAACATGAATTGAAGGCAGTGCCTTTTTTTCCCCAGGAAGAATACCAGTGCGGCCCGGCTTCATTGGCAATGGCCCTGGCCTGGAGCGGCCTGACGATAGATGCGGATGCACTCACCCCGCAGGTATACACCCCTTCCCTCAAAGGCAGCCTGCAGCCGGCCATGGTTGCAGCAGCTCGCCGCCATGCAAGGGTTGCCTATCCCATCTCGGGAGCAAATGCGCTGCTTAAAGAAATCGCTGCCGGGCATCCGGTTATTGTTTTGCAGAACCTGGGGCTCTCCTGGGTTCCGGTCTGGCACTACGCGGTGGTGATCGGTTATGATCTTGACAAAGCGGTGATCATCCTGCACTCCGGAATAACGGAGCAGAAAACAACCGCGTTAAAAACCTTTGAAAACACATGGGCCAGAAGCCAACACTGGGGATTGGTGGTGTTGCCGCCAAACCGGTTGCCGGCGACAGCCGAAGAGAATTCCTATGTCAAAGCTGTTGTGGGCCTGGAGAGAGTCCAACAGTGGCCGGCCGCGGTTGAAGGGTATAAAACCGCATTGAGTCGTTGGCCGCAAAGCTTTTCGGCCTACATCGGGTTGAGCAAGAGCTATTATGAACAGGGTGATTTGCAATCCGCCCGTAAGGTACTGCAAAAAACAACGATTCTTTTTCCCGAAGAAGGCGTTGCCTTCAACAATCTGGCCCATGTATTATGGAAGCAGGGGAAAAAACAGGAAGCCATAAAAGCGGCCCGCCAGGCAGTAAAGCTTGGCGGGCCGCATATTGAAAAATATCATAAAACCCTGGATGAAATCCAGGTGGATGAACCCTATAAAAGTGACTAAAGTGAACTAAAGTTGGAAGTGACTAAAGTTAAGGAATTCTGTCATTTAAATATAAAAAAGATGGAGCGCAGCGACACCAAAACTTTAGGCACTTTAGATCACTTTAGTCACTTT
>CBDUUO010000738.1:0-1914 GCA_965370395.1 uncultured bacterium | reverse complement strand
AACTTTAGATCACTTTTAACTTTTCCGGTTTATCCGGGTTAGGGAGGTTAAAAAAATGATAACAGCAGGAATCGATTGTGGTGCAAAAAACACCAAGACCATTATCTTGAAAGACGGCGAGATTATCGGCAAGGGCATGATCCCGACCGGATTTGATCAGATAAAAGCCGTTGAAGATTCCCTGGAGCAGGCCGCAAAAAATGCCGGCATTTCGAAAGATGACGTCCAGAAAATTTATGGCACGGGCTCTGGCAGCAAAGCGGTAAAAATGGCCGATGATACCGTCAATGAAATCAAGGCCATGGCTAAGGGCGCCAATTTTTTCTTTCCCGGTGCCCGCACCGTGGTCGATGTCGGCGCCGAAGAGGGCCGGGCGGCTAAAATTGATGAAAAGGGCAATGCGGTAGATTTTGCGATTAATGAAAAATGTGCAGCCGGCGCCGGCATTTTTATTGAGGCCATGGCCCGGGCGCTTGAGGTCACTATTGAAGAAATGGGCCCCCTTTGTCTTCAATCGGACAAAGAAATTCCCATGAATGCCCAGTGCGCTATTTTTGCCGAATCGGAAGTTGTCGGCCTGATTCACGCCAAAACCGAAAAACCGGATATCAGCAAGGCCATCCATGATTCGATGGCCAGCCGAATCGTATCCATAATTCGCCGCATTGGCGTCAATGAAGATATCGTAATGATCGGCGGTGTCGGTTACAACCCGGGTTTTATGACCGCGATGAAACGGGAATTGAAAGTCGACAACATTTATATTCCGGATGATCCGGAATTTGGGGCTGCCGTCGGCGCAGCAGTCGTGGCTTCGGAAACGGCATAAGATCTGTTAATAGTTAATCGTTATCTGTTATTTGGTAATGATGTTGTTGCGATGCTAAAGCAATTAACATGGTTTACAATTATTTGGCGTGGGTTCGAAGAATACTAATAACAATTAACAAATAACCAATAACCTTATTGTTGGATATCAATATGGCTGAAGAACAAAAACAAGAGTTCTGGCGCTGGGCCGAGTCCAACTGGAAAAATCCTGATATTGACTGGAATACGGCCCAATTCATCACGGTCGGTATTGATGTGGGTTCCGTCAGTTCTCAATCTGTTATCATGGCAGATGGGCAGATTTTTGCCTATGGAAACATGCGTACCGGGTGGGACAGCCCGGATAGCGCCCGCAACGCGCTCAAATTTGCGCTGGAGGCCACCGATATGCCCAAAGACCGCATGGACTATTGTATCGGCACCGGTTACGGACGGGTCAACGTGCCCTTTGCAGACCGCTCGATTACCGAAATCGCCTGCCATGCGCGCGGCGCCAATTTCATCTACGGCAATACCGTTCGCACCGTTCTGGACGTTGGTGGACAGGATATTAAAGCCATCGAGTGCGACGAGAAGGGCAAGGTCACCAATTTTTTAATGAATGATAAATGCGCGGCAGGAACGGGGCGCGGCATGGAAGTATTTGCGGATCTGCTGGGCGTGCCGATTAATGATGTCGGCGACCGGTCCTTTGAGTTTGAAGGCGAAGAACCCGCTGCGGTTTCAAACACCTGCGTGGTGTATGCCAAATCGGAGGCGACCGGTCTGTTACGCAAAGGCTGGAGCAAAGAAGAAGTTCTGGCTGCTTATTGCAAAGCCATGGCCGAACGGATCTACTCGCTTATCGAACGCGCCGGCGTAAAGCCTGAATTTGGCGTTACTGGCGGAATGGCCAAAAACCGCGGGGTAATGGACCGCCTGATGCCCATGGTCGGCCTTGAGCGCATGAAAACGGGTTGGGATACCCAGATCGCCGGAGCAGCCGGTGCCGCTCTGTTCGGGTATGCGCTGTGCCAGAAAGGCAAAGGCAGGAAGAAGTAAATTGTTATTGGTTATCAGTTTAAACAGGTTTCAGGTGTCAGG
>CBDUUO010000737.1:0-1918 GCA_965370395.1 uncultured bacterium | reverse complement strand
AAATGAGGCCATATTTTGAAAAAATGACAAAGTTTGGTAATGAGCTTAAAAAAGGGAAAATCATAAGCTCCGAAGAAAATCTTAAAAAAATCAAAGAAGTGGAGGCTGAAATCGAGGCCGAGGTCGAAAAGGCCAAAAATGTGGGATTTCCAACAGAAAAGATCAATGCAAGGGGACAGTTGACCGTGTGGCAGCGGCTTGAATATCTGTTGGATCCGGGCACCTGGTGTCCGTTGCACACCCTTTATAATCCGGACGATAATGCCGAAGGGACAACTAATGTTTTTGATGGTTTGGGTAAAATATCCGGCAAATGGGCGGTTATCATCGGTTTTGACAATAAAGTCCTGGCCGGAGCCTGGGTTCCCGGGCAGTATGAAAACATCTTAAGGGTAACCAATCTTTCAAAGCGGTTGAACATCCCCTTGGTATGGCTTGTCAATTGCAGCGGCGTTAAGTTAACGGAGCAAGAAAAATTTTATGCAGATCGCCGAGGGGGTGGTACCACTTTTTTCAGGCATGCGGAACTGGAGCAGCTTGGGATTCCAATACTTGCCGGTATTTACGGCACAAATCCGGCCGGTGGCGGATATCAGGGAATTAGCCCTACTATCCTTTTTGCCCACAAGAACTGCAATATTGCGGTGGGAGGCGGCGGCATATTAAGCGGGATGTCCCCTAAGGGTTATTTTGACGAAGAGGGCGCCGAACAATTGATAGATGCAGCAAAAAAATTTAAGGCTAAACCTCCGGGTTCTGTTGATATTCATTACAATGAAACCGGATTTTTCAGGTATGTCTATGAGAAGGAAGAAGAAGTGCTGGACGGACTGAAAGACTATATGAAGGACATGCCGGCCTATAATCCTAAATTTTTCCGTGTTGCGGAACCCAAGGAACCCAGGTTTCCTTCAGAAGATCTCTATCGCCTAATCCCCTTTAACCAAAAGCAGATGTATGACTTTGATGAGGTCCTGGCGCGCCTTGTAGACGGCAGCGAGCACATGGAATTTCGACCCGGATATGGACCCGAGGTTTATACCGGATTGTGTAAGATTGATGGATTTCTGGTGGGATGCATCGGAAACCGTCAGGGCTTTTTCGGTGAGAATTATCCTGAATATGCCCCTTACCCGGGTATAGGTGGAAAACTTTATCGTCAAGGATTGATAAAATTAAACGAATTCGTTACCCTTTGCGGAAGAGACAGGGTGCCGATCATTTGGTTCCAGGATACAACAGGAATTGACGTGGGCGACATTGCTGAAAAAGCAGAACTTTTAGGATTGGGCCAGGCTTTGATCTATTCGATTCAACAGACAGATGTTCCACAAATGCTGATATTACTGAGGAAAGGAACGGCTGCTGCCCATTATATCATGGGAGGTCCAACTGGGAACAGACACAATGCCTTCACTTTGGGAGTCCCCACAACTGAGATATATGTGATGCATGGTGAAACAGCCGCTGCGGCAAGCTTCTCGCGCAGGTTGGTTAAGGAGCAAGATGCCGGAAGACCTCTCGATCCGGTAATCGAGAGTATGAATAAAATGGTCAAGGAGTATCATGACTATTCCAGACCTGTGTATTGCGCACAAAAAGGGTTTGTAGATGAAATTGCCCAGATGAGTGACATCAGAAAATATATGGCGGCCTTTGCAGGTGCTCTTTACCAAAACCCCAAATCAATTTGCCCTCAGCATCAAATGCTCTTGCCGCGAAGTATAAAGGGATAAAAAGGAGACAGGTGCGGTCTTTGGGCCACGCTGGAACCATATCTGTTACCCTACTAGCTTTTTAGCTCCTTATTTATAATTTTTGTTCATTTTATGGCATAAAATTACTTCAGCTAATGAGCCTCTATAAAAATGAAATCCGAAATCCGAATATCGAAACTCGAAACAATATCAATTGACAG
>CBDUUO010000736.1:0-1922 GCA_965370395.1 uncultured bacterium | reverse complement strand
ACGGTTGTAGAAAAAAACGGTTGAATACCCAAACGTTTTTTTGACAACCACTATAAGTTTAAGCGGAGGGCGACATGGCCGTTAAAGTTTTCATTAAAAGATATTTTAAAAAAGGCAAAACAAAAGAGGCCGTAGAATTACTAAAGGACGTCCGCAGCCACGCGCTCAAACAGCCGGGATATATTTCCGGCGAGACCCTGGTCAACCACTATGATCCCTGCAACATAACGGTGGTCTCAACCTGGCAAACGATAGACGACTGGATCCGCTGGCAGGAAAGTGATGAGCGGTCCGCGAAAGAGGATCAACTGGAAGGTTTGCAGGAGGGGCCGTCAAATTTTGAGATATACGATCTGGGGCTGGCTTCCGGAAAATAAAGGGAATTCTGCCCGTCGAGAGCCTCCCGTCGAGAACCTCTGGGTCGAACTATCATTTTTAAAAAGAGCGCCACGCGGCGCAAGCGCCTGCGCTGCGCAAGCGACACCATAACCCTGCCCCACACATGTTCAAAGTTTATCCATCTGCTGTAAAAATGCATAGGTGTGAGGGGCTGATGATGGATTTTGTGCCAGATCGCGCCGCAGCTTTTCCAGATCGGTTGCCACATCCACGTCATACCATTCCGGCAGCCGATGAACTTTCAGCTGCAGACGCAAGCATGCCGCTAACGTCTGGGAAATGACATCTGCGGTACTCCAGGCGATGTCCTGAAACAATTGCGAATGGTGTTGCTTGACGCCGATCAGGTAGTAGCCGCCGTCGTGGCCCATGCCGAGGGTCACATCGGTATGGTCCAACGCCACAAAGGCCTCTTCCAGGTAGGCCAGCGGCAGTGTCGGTCCGTCGCTGTTCATAATAACCGCCTTGTGATAGCCCAGTTCCAGATGATGCACAAGGGCATTCGCCAGCCGTTCTCCCAGATCGGCACCTTTCTGCGGGATCAGGCGAAACCCATCCGGCACCAATTTATGAAAATAATCAATTGCCGACGACGGCGTAAATGCGAGGGTGAGATCAACCCCTCGCAGCTTCACGGCCAACGCCATGGTGTCCCGCATCAGGCAGCCGTAAAATTCAGCTGCCGCTTCGGGGGTAAAAGGCGGGCAGAGGCGGGTTTTTGTAGAGCCGGGCTCCGGCTTTTTGGCAACAACTATTAAAGACGCGTTCATTAGAAATCTATCACTCAATAAGCGTAAAAAATAAAGGCCGCGCTGTGCGATCCGCATGACAGTTCTGGCCTACCATATCATGGGACCATCTGTAAATGGGTTACATTTTACTAGCGGGCGGAGCTGAATTCAGCGGCCGGATGGCAAAACCGGACCGCAGAGCCATCGAACTCGCCGGAGGGTTCGGTGCAAGCGTCAGCATTATTACGATCCCCACGAGAGAAACATATTAAGCGGGCTGGGGCTGATACCCGACACCTGTATTTTGCCGCATCACGATACCTTCGGGAAAAGCTGGGCTCCCGAGCTGGCACAACGCCTGACCGGTGTGATTTTAATCGGTATCGATGAGAAAACCGGCATGCTGAATGACGGCCCGGCCGGCCAGTGGCAGGTATATGGTGATGGAACCGGCGGGGTAACCCTTTATAAAAACGATCGCGAGACGCATTTTGCATCCGGCAAGCGCTTTGACCTGAAATTTTAGGCGACCCTGAAGCCCGGGTGTATCCAAGCCGCTACGATCCGCGCATTGCCGCGTCCAAGTTTCCCCCCGCCAGTGGCGCAAAAACCTTTCTACCCCCCTTGCAGATAGTCGCCGATCCCGCCGGTTTTGGCCTCAATATAAGCCGGGTGAGCACTTTATTGAAGTTCGCCTGTCCCCACCGCCACACGTGTGATGGCAATTCGTCTTTCATCAAAACACACGGCCACATCTTTTCCAGAATCCCGCGGACGCTCATGGATGGTACC
>CBDUUO010000735.1:0-1936 GCA_965370395.1 uncultured bacterium | reverse complement strand
GGTGGCTGTTAACCACCGGGTCCGCGGTTCGAGTCCGTGCTGGGGAGCCAAAAAAAAATTAAAGGCCCAATCAGGAATGATTGGGCCTTTTTTATCGTGATCGGATTTTATTAATCATCCATTATTTTGTCATCGGCTTGAGCTTGAGATAGAGTTCATCCAGCTGGGTTTTGCTGGTTTCCGACGGTGCCTCGGTGAGCAGACAGGCCGCCTTCTGGGTTTTAGGAAAAGCGATCACATCGCGGATGGATGATTGGCCGCACATCAGCATCACCAGGCGGTCATAGCCGATGGCAATGCCGCCGTGGGGCGGTGCGCCGGAATCCAGGGCTTCAAGTAAAAATCCGAACTTGCCTTCATATGTCTTTCGATCCATATTCAGGGCCTCAAATACTTTTTCCTGAATGCTGCGCTGATGGATCCGGATGCTCCCGCCACCGATTTCAAAGCCGTTCAAAACCAGATCGTATGCCCGGCTCTTTACGGAAAGCGGTTCATCTTTGAGACGCTCGTAATCCTCCTCCAGAGGGGATGTAAACGGATGATGCAAGGCCTGCAACCGCTTTTCGGTTTCATCATATTCAAACATCGGAAACCGGGTCACCCACAAAAAATGATATTCATTTTCATCGATCAGGCCCAGGGTCTTGCCCAAATGGTTTCTGAGATGACCCAGGGCCTCATTGGCCACCTTGGGCTGATCGGCAACAAAAAATATCAGGTCCCCCGGTTCCATTTCGATGCGTTCGGCCAGCGCTTGTTTTTCCTCGTCTGAAAAGAATTTTGTGATCGGAGATTGCCATTTATCTTCTTTGACCTTTATCCAGGCCATTCCTTTTGCCCGGTATACGGCGACAAATTCGGTCAGATCATCAATTTCCTTGCGTGAAAAATCAATGCATCCTTTGGCATTCAAGGCTTTGACAATTCCGCCTTTTTTAACCGCATTGGCAAATACTTTAAAATCCGAACCGGCCACAATGTCGGAAATATCTTTAAGCTCAAAGCCGAAGCGGGTATCGGGTTTATCCAGGCCATAACGGCCGACGGCTTCCTCGTAAGTCAACTGTAAAAAAGGTCGTTTGAGCTTTATTCCGAGAATTTCTTTAAAAAGCTGGGCCATCATGCCTTCGGTGAGGTTCATGACGTCATCTTCCCCCACAAAAGACATCTCGATATCAATCTGGGTAAACTCCGGCTGACGATCCGCCCGCAGGTCCTCATCCCGAAAACAGCGCACGATTTGATAATAGCGGTCAAATCCGGAAATCATAAAAAGCTGTTTGAATATTTGCGGCGATTGCGGCAGCGCATAAAACTGGCCCGGATTCACCCGGCTGGGAACCAGATAGTCTCTGGCACCTTCGGGGGTGCTGCGGGTTAAAAACGGTGTTTCAAGATCAAGAAAACCCTGTCGATCGAGATATTTCCGTACGGCGGCTGTGACCCGATGCCGCAAGATGAGATTTTTTTGCATTTCGGATCGACGCAGATCCAGATGACGATATTTTAGCCGGACCGTTTCGGAAGCATCGATCTCATCTTCGATTAGAAAAGGCGGTGTTTTGGCCGGATTTAAAATTTTGAGCTCGGTTGCCGTAACTTCGATCTCGCCGGTCTTGAGTTTGGGATTAATCATGTCCGCTGGCCGATGATCCACTTTGCCGCGCACAGCCAGTACATATTCATTACGGATCGCATGCGCTTTGGCATGTATTTTTTTGTCTACTTTCGGATTAAATACGACCTGGGTGAGGCCTTCCCGGTCCCGAAGGTCCACGAAAATCACACCGCCGTGATCTCTGCGCCGATGGACCCAGCCCATCAACACGACTTCCTTGTCCACATCATCCGCCCCAAGTTCCCAGCAATGATGCGTTCTGCGCATTTCACCGAGTTGATCCTGCAATACAATCTCCTTGTGCTTTTGGTTTTA
>CBDUUO010000734.1:0-1938 GCA_965370395.1 uncultured bacterium | reverse complement strand
TTTCAAAGAACAATTTGCAACCCTCAATATGCTATTTTTCAGGGCGGATTAATTAAGCTTATGATTTTTAACTAAAATCCATAATTAGAGATTAACCATTTTGAAGGTGAAAACAAGCAACGCGTCATGAAACACACGTCGGATAAAAAAACCGATAAAAAAACTCAGGACCTGGCGCAATATCTATACGAGTCCGAGCATCCGGTTTTCTTTACCGGTGCAGGCATCAGCACGGAGTCCGGGCTTCCCGATTTCAGGGGTCCGAACGGTGTTTGGACGCGGCGGGACAAGGGATTGCCTCCCAGACCGATAGCCGCCTCATGGGATTCGATGGAGCCCAACAACGGCCATTACGCCATCGTTGAACTACAAAAAATCGGCAAGCTGAAATTTTTAATTTCTCAGAATGTGGACAACCTGCATTTAAAATCGGGCATTCGACTCGAGCTGTTGGCGGAACTGCACGGCAATATGACGAAATTGCGCTGTACCCGCTGCCAGCAAACCATCGGTCAGGTTTCGGGTAAAAGTGTCTGCCTTTGTGGCGGCTCTCTGGTTTCCAGTGTGGTGAATTTCGGTCAATCCCTACCGGAAAAAGACCTTTCGCTGTCTTTTGAGCACTCGCGAAAAAGTGACTTGTTTGTGGTAGTGGGTTCCAGTCTGGTGGTAACGCCGGCGGCGGATATGCCCAAAGAGGCACTTATGGCCAGTGCCAGATTGGTTATCATTAATCAGGGTGAGACGCCCTTTGATTCACATGCGCATTTGAGATTTTTTGAACCGATTGGTGAAGTGCTGCCAAGGGCGGTAAGAAGGTTGAAACGATTGATGGGTCTGTTTGAATAAAAAAAATTGAATTAACTGCGTGCAATTCAAAACAAAGGTAACGAATTATCAATACAAGCGATAGTTTCACATGGTTTATCAGGAATTTTTTTATCTTTAAAATTCCGCATTCCGACTTCCGCATTCAATTGACCTCAGCACTAGTCCTTTAATCGCTGTCCCTTGCGCCAGGCGCCCTTGGACTTCTTGATTCTTTCCATCATCAACATCCAGGCCTGTTTATTGTAAACCGGCACCTGACCGCGGTTATGCTGATAAAACGGGGTATCCAGATGGGCCACATGGAAGGAATATTCATAATTTGAGATGCTGGTTTGCCAGTGTCCGCTTAATCTGCCGATGACCGACCCGCCGATAAAAAGCAAACAGATGACGGCTGCATAAAGCAGCGGGTTTAAAAAACCGGATCTTTTAGCGGATGAAATATAGAGGGTATCTTTTTCGGGACAGACGGCCACGCATTTCAGACAGGCATGGCACTCATCAGAGATCACACCGCTGGTTTTATGGACGTTTATATCCACCGGACAGGTGCGCGTGCACTGCTGGCACCGGGTACAGCTAGTTTCGTTGCGGTGGATTTTAAAGATACTGATAAAGCTGAGTCCGCCTAAAAGGGCACCGTAGGGGCACAGGTAGCGGCACCAGAAGTTGCGAATTAAAATCGATAAAACCAATAAAGCCCCCAGCACCCACAGCGCGAAAGCCGAGATATTTGTAAAAAAGTGCAGCATTTTAATATCCGCCACCATGTTGTACGGGCTGTAGATGAAATAATCCAGGTCGCGGACATTCATCTTGATGATGATGGCCCAGATAAAAAAGAAAAGCAGCAAATACTTTAAACTGCGCAGCGGATAATCCAGCCAGCGGGGAATCTTGATGTCTTTTCTGAAGATAAAGCGGTGAAGCCGGTTTAAATACTCGGTCAGCAGACCGAACGGGCACACCCAGCTGCAGAAACCGCGCTTTAACAAAATGGCGGTTGCTAATATGGCCAAAAAGATGATGAGGCCGGACGGGTGAATGGGATTAAAAATACCGGTGACCAGCCAGTATTTAAAGCTGATCAGGGAGCTGATCGGCAAAAAA
>CBDUUO010000733.1:0-1939 GCA_965370395.1 uncultured bacterium | reverse complement strand
TTCATATGACACCCGAAGAAGCAGGACAACAGCATTTGGATCTCAGAGGGCAATTACTGGTTCCCTTGCATTGGGCAACCTTTGATTTGGCTCTTCATCCCTGGTATGAACCCATTGAACGATTGGTCACCTTCTCCGAACAAGTATCCGTTACCCTAATCACGCCCGAAGTCGGGGAAATAATCAATTTACGAGGTAAGCCAAATACCGATCATTGGTGGTTGAAATATAAAACAAATAATACCAAACTATTATTTGATAAATGAAAATATTATATAAAATCAAATTGCAGCTAACAAATCGCTGCACTGGATTTTTACTCCGCTACGCTTCGTAAAAAACAGTGAGCTAAACCGTTATGCTTTTCTATATGAAATAAGTTTTGGATTCAGCTCAGTGACCAGATGTGAATTAGATCGAAAGTTAATTAATCCAGATCATAATGCAGCTTTAATGCTCGGTCTGTTTGCTTCATGAGTTCAGCAGGGAGGCGTCCGAGCCGTTTGATAAGGCGGAGCTTATCTACGGCTCTGGTTTGATTGACCATAACTTTTGAACGGGTCTTCAGACCACCGGTGCGGGCCGGGACCTCAACTTCGAAAGAATAAATTTTAGTTACATTTGAAGTGATCGGCGCAATAGAAACAATAAGAGAATGGGTGTTATTGATATCGTTGGAAACCACGAGAGCCGGGCGGGTCTTTTGGGCTTCCGCGCCGACCGTCGGGTCAAAGTTGACCCAAAAGACATCTCCGCGTTTAATCGAGACCGTCATTTACAGCACCCTCAAGCTCCTGGTTAACTCTTCGAATCTCTTTGGCCGCTTCCCGGTACTCCGCAGCAAGCTTTTTATCTCTTTTTTCTTTGATCAAACGTTTTACCGCCTCAGTTATAAACTGGCTCCTTTTTCGAGACTCCACCTCATGAGACATCTCCCCAAAAACATCCTTGGGGATGCTGACATTGATACGGACGGTTTTCATTGTGTTCTCCTAGTGTGTTTGCTATCGAATAATAATATAGATTATTATTAATGTCAATTTAATTATACACTATTTAAACTGCCTGCCGCGGTCCAGATTGCGGTACTGGATGGCTTCGGCGATGTGCGCGGAACTGATATCCGTATATTTTTCCAGGTCGGCAATGGTACGGGCAATCTTTAGAATGCGGTTGTAGGCCCGGGCCGACAACCCCAGTTTGTCGATGGCCGATTCCAGCAGGCGGCAGGAGGTATCATCGATGCTGCAGTGTTTTTTGATGTGACGGCTGCTCATGCGGGCGTTGCAAAAGATTTTGGTGCGGGACAATCGTTCGGACTGAATCTTGCGGGCGGCGGCCACCCGGTTGCGGATGGTTTCAGAGGCCTCGGCATCGTGATCTTGCATCAGGTCTTTATAGGGCACCGCCGGAACCTCCACATGCATGTCGATGCGGTCTAAAAGCGGTCCGGAAATTTTAGAGCGGTAGCGGTGGATCTGCTGGTGGGTGCAGCGGCATTCGTGTTTGGGGTCTGATAAATAGCCGCAGGGACAGGGGTTCATGGCGGCCACCAGCATAAAACTGGCGGGATATGTCAGGCTGGACCTGGCCCGGGAGATGGTTACTTTTAAGTCCTCAATGGGCTGCCGCAACACCTCCAGGACGTGTTTTTTAAATTCCGGCATTTCATCCAAAAACAGGACGCCGTTGTGAGCCAGACTCACCTCGCCGGGTCTGGGGATATGGCCGCCGCCGATCAAACCGGCATCAGAGATGGAGTGATGGGGCGAGCGGAACGGCCGGGTAGTCACCAATGCTTGATCCTTGGGCAACAACCCGACGACACTGAATATTTTGGTGGTTTCCAGCGCTTCTTCAAAGGAAATCGGGGGCAGGATAGTGGGCAGGCGTTTGGCGAGCATGGTTTTTCCGGAGCCGGGGGGACCGATCATCATCA
>CBDUUO010000732.1:0-1941 GCA_965370395.1 uncultured bacterium | reverse complement strand
GAAAACCTGTCCAACAAAATTGCGGCCGGTGAGGTGGTTGAACGGCCGGCTTCAGTGGTCAAAGAACTGTTAGAAAATGCGCTGGATGCCGAAAGCACCCGTATCATCATAGAAGTCGAAAAAGGCGGCCAGTCCCTGATTCAGGTCTCCGACAATGGCGTCGGCATGAGTCACGATGATGCCCTTTTAGCCATCGAGCGTTACGCCACCAGCAAAATTTCCACCGATGATGATTTGTTTGCAATCCGCACCCTGGGCTTCAGAGGTGAAGCCCTGCCAAGTATTGCCTCGGTATCACGCTTTTCACTGATTACCCGCGATAAGTCTTCAAATGCCGGTACGGAAATCATTGTTGACGGCGGAAAAATTAAAGGTGTCTCTGAGGTCGGGGCCCCGGCGGGAACCATGATTTCAGTTAAGGAGCTGTTTTTTAATACACCGGCAAGAAAAAAATTTCTGAAAACGGTCGGCACCGAAATGAGTCATATTGCCGATACCGTCGCACGGATGGCCCTGGGCCATCCCGAAGCGCAGTTTCGCCTGAACCACAACAATAAAGCGGTCAAAAGCTGGCCGCTGGTTTCCCGGCATCTCGACCGGGTGGTGGATGTGCTCGGCAAAGATTCCAGGCCGCATCTTCATGCCGTCGAATTTAACCGCAACGGCGTTTCGATTTCAGGCTGGATCTGTTCTCCCCGGGTGACGCGCCGGACTTCACGGGGGCTGTATATTTTTGTCAACGGCCGGTTTGTTCGCGACCGGACGATCCAGCACGGTGTCTTTAAGGGATTTGCGCAGCGCCTGGTCAAGGGGCAATTTCCGATTGCCGTTGTCTTTATCAAAATTCCTTTTGATCAGGTGGATGTCAACGTGCATCCGACCAAAAATGAAGTTCGCTTTGTGAACCCGCACCAGGTGCATGAAGCCGTAAAAAGCGCCATCGCCCAGACGCTGTATGAAATTGATAGAGTCAACTGGCGTCCGGTTAATGGATCCCAGCGCCAGGAATCACAGAATGCCTCAAAGGTCGCTGAGCCAATGACAACCTTTACCCCGCCTAGTAGCGTGACGCTTCCCTCAAAGCAGGCCAAATTCGCTTATACAGAAAGCAACTTCCGTCAACCAGTGACCAACAGCCAACAGCCAGTAGCCAGCAGGCAGCAGCCAGTAACCCGCAACCAGAGGCAGCAGGCACAGATATTTGGTAATCGAGGTTTTAGCTCCTTGCGGGTGGTCGGTCAGCTGCACAACACCTATATTGTGTGTGAATCCGATGCCGGTTTGGTGCTCATCGACCACCACGCCGCCCATGAGCGGATTCTTTTTGAACAACTCCAGCGGCGTGCCGTCGATCAACAATCTGCCGCCCAGCAGCTTGTGGTGCCCGAAACCATCGAGTTAAATTTCAGGGAAGCCGAAATCCTGGGGCAAAGGCTTTCGGATTTAAAAACTTTTGGTCTGGAGGTCGAGCCCTTCGGCAAAAACACCTTTGTCATCAAGGCGGTGCCGGTCTTGCTTTCCGGGCGGGACGTCAAACCCATGATTCATGAAATCGTGGAAAAAACGGCGGCAGTGGGATATTCACCGGGGTTAAAAGAGGCCTTGGATGAGTGCCGCATGGTGATGGCCTGCCACGGGGCCATGCGGGCCAATCAGGCGCTTACTGAAGCGCAGATCAAACAGCTGCTTTGGCAGCTGGATCAATGTAATCGCCCATCCCATTGCCCCCATGGCCGCCCCACCTGGATTCGGTGGGATCTGGCAACCCTGCAAAAATCGTTTAAGCGCATCGTTTGACAATCTTGTAAAAAGCCAGAAAAGCAGCCTTTTTACGAGTGTGTTTTGTATTTAGTATTTAGTGTTTTGTATTCTAGAGCGTTTGTCAGAATAACGTTCCGATAGCGGTAGTTTGTTGTGTCTTCTCCGGGTTGTCGATAACGT
>CBDUUO010000731.1:0-1950 GCA_965370395.1 uncultured bacterium | reverse complement strand
TTTAGGCACTTTTTTTACTCCCTCGTTGTCACCTTTCCCTTAACCCCTTCAATGTCGAGACTACCGCTGCCGGCTTCTTTGATGAAAACGTTTTGGGTCACATCATTTATTTCAATGCTGCCGGAGCCGTCCGTAATCGTTAAATTGCCGTCGATATCCTTAATGGTCATGCTGCCGGAGCCGTCGATTACACGCACATTGCCCCTGACACGATCAATATTAATCTTCCCGGAACCATCTTTAACTTCAAGATTACCGATGATGTCCGTCAGTTCGATTTTACCGGAGCCATCCGAAACGGATAGGCTCCCCGTAATCATTCGAATCTCAATCGATCCGGAGCCGTCTTCAATTTCCAGATTTGTGCCCAGGTCGGTAACGAATATAGAACCGGTTCCATCATCTATTTTCACCCCGAGGTTTTTAGGAACCTCAACGGTTAAATCGATTTTGGCATCTGCTTTCATCAGGTTCTGATTTTTAAATTCACTTTGCAAGACGGCCTTACGGTAGCGTTTTTTTAGCGACAACAACACGTGTTTGTCCAAAAAATCCTGAAGCATGTTTCGGGTGATGCCGCTGATTCTGACGACCGCCGTTACTTTTATTCTGTCGGCTCCCTCAACCCCGAACACATCCAGAAAGCCAGGCCCGCATGTGATGTGCATTGACCGGATATCTTTAGTTGATAATTCCAGATGTTGAGTATTTTCAATACTTCCGGCAAACGCAATCACCGGTAAAAAAAGAACAACCAAAACGGCTTTCACGCTCATTTTGCCCTCCCGGCAATAGACAGACGGTTTGGAATAGCCACCCGGATATTTCTCCGGACAATCTATCTGCGGAAAAAATCGAATTATCCATGATGCATCGCAGCTCGGAACAGATACTGCTATTTTCGCTTGCACTGTGACAAATAGCAATATTTATTGTATGAAAGGCGAGCATTTACGCGTTTGCCGTACCCGCATTTTTCTGGAGAGACATGATGATGGATACTGATCCCATAATTGGTGACAAACTTGATGCCAAAGCCGCAATTCTGCTGACGGTTCTATGTTTGATCTGGGGATTGAACGCCGTTGCCATAAAATTCAGCAACGAAGGCATTGCCCCTCTTTTCTGCGCGGGCCTCAGATCGGTTATCGCAACGGTCTGTTTGATGATCTGGATGACCCGGAAGCGACTCGACCTGTTTTCGGGTCGGCTTATTGACGGTCTGTTTATAGGATTTTTGTTCGGAGTTGAATTCGGGCTTTTGTATTTGGCGCTTATATACACCACTGCTTCCTCAGCCTGGATTCTGCTATACACCACTCCCTTTTTCCATGCCCTCGGAGCCCATTTTTTTTTAACCGGCGACCGTCTGTCCTGGAACAAAGTCGCCGGGCTGGTCCTGTCGTTTGCCGGAATTTTAATTTTGCTTAGTACACATCTGGGTCGGTCTTCAATACAGCAATTAACCGGAGATCTTCTGGCCATCGGCGCCGCCGTGCTCTGGGCGCTGACCACGGTGTATATCAAACGCCGCCTGGTCACTGCGGTTTCACCCTATCACACCCTTTTTTACCAGACCTTATTTTCCATACCCATTCTGTTTTTGCTCAGTTTCGTTTTCCAAGAAACGCCGGTCCAGACCATAGACTGGCTGATTCTAGTTTCGGTTGCCTACCAGGGCATCCTGGTCGCGTTTATCAGCTACCTGGGATGGTTTTTTCTGGTCCACTCTTATCCGGTCAGTCGACTCTCGTCTTTTACCTTTCTGACCCCGGTGTTTGCAACTATTGCAGGTGTCGGACTGCTTAAGGAACCCCTGACGCTGCGATTGATAACCAGCCTGATACTGGTCAGTATCGGAATTTATATCGTCAACCGCAAATAGGTGCACCCGAAAAACTTGGTGTAAGGTGGGGTGGATGAATAAAGATATCAGTGCCTTGCGGGGGG
>CBDUUO010000730.1:0-1950 GCA_965370395.1 uncultured bacterium | reverse complement strand
GACACTTTTTTTAAAACCCTGAACCTGGCCTGCAACTTGAGGGTTGGAGCAAGTGAAAAATGATAAAGGCTTATACTACTATCCCTTTCCATTGAACCAACGCGTGCGGGTGTACGTGCGTGAAGGGGTAGAAGAGATCTGGTTTCGGATGTGGAATTCCGACGATCCGAAACTGTGGGACGAGCACGGCTGGGTTCCCTACGAGGCGATCAAAAAGGCCCAGGGAATATATCAGGTAAAGGATTTTGATCCCAAACAGGCCTATGATATTCAAATTGCCCGGGCGCTGATCAAGGAAGATAAACAGTCCGAATAGCCGCGATAATTATCTAAAATATAATCTGCGGAAATCTGTGTAATCTGCGGATGGATAAATATTTCACCCATCGGGTTCTGAGTGAATCTGTGTGGTTCTGTGGCTAATTAATCTTAATAGTTCGCGTATTACCCGCTTTATGACTCCTTTGAAGATTACCATCAAAGAAAATCTGCAGCTCAAAAACGTTCCCCCGGAACTCATGGAGACACTTGTCGAGAAACTTCAATTTCCCAACCCCAAATGGCTGGAAAATGACCGTATGGGCCGCTGGAATCGGGGCACCCCCCGGGTTCTCAAGTTTTACGATAAAGTCGGCCGAACCGGGCTGTGGATACCGCGCGGCTATATCCGGCATTTAATTAATCTGTGCCGCCGGCAGGACATTCAATTCCGTATCGATGATCAGCGGCGCCGGCTCAAACCGGTGAATTTTACCTTCAGCGGCCGGCTCAAACCCTTTCAGAAAGTTGCTGTGGATAAAATGCTGGCTAAAGATTTCGGAACGCTGAGCTCTGCCACCGGTTCCGGCAAGACGGTCATGGCCCTTTACATCATCGCGAAGCGAAAGCAGCCGGCACTGATCATCGTTCACACCAAAGAACTCGCCGCCCAATGGGTTGAGCGTATCGGAACTTTTCTCGGTATCGAATCCGGAGATGTTGGATTTATCGGAGACGGCAAGAAACGCATCGGTGAAAAGATTACCGTTGCCCTGGTGCAGTCCCTTTATAAATGTGCTGATGAGGCTGCTGAAAATATTGGCTTTTTACTGGTTGACGAATGCCATCGATGTCCAAGCCGCATCTTCACCGAAGCGGTCTCCTGTTTCGATTCTCAATATATGCTCGGCCTTTCCGCCACACCGTATCGGCGGGATAAACTTTCCAAATTAATTTTCTGGCACCTGGGCGACAAGCACCACGAAGTGGACAAAAGCCAATTAATCGAAAGCGGTGACGTGTTGCCAGCCAGGGTGGTCTTTCGCAAAACACATTTCAGCACGCGCTATGACCCGGTCAATGAATACAGCAAGATGCTGGCTGAACTTGCCATCGACACAGAGAGAAACATTCAAATTGCCTCAGACGTTGCCGGCGAAGCCGCCAGAAACCACGGTATTTGCCTCATCCTATCCGATCGCAAGGCGCATTGTGAGAATCTGCAGGCGCTGCTGCGCTACCGCTTCAAATTGCCGTCCGAATTACTTACCGGAGATCTCGCTACCGCCGAGCGTAAAAAAGTCCTGGAGCGGATCAACAACGGACATGTTCAGGTACTGATTGCCACCGGGCAGTTAATCGGGGAAGGTTTTGACTGTAAAGATCTAACCACCTTATTTCTGGCAACCCCGATAAAATTCAGCGGGCGCTTGCTTCAGTATCTCGGCAGAGTTCTGCGCCCGGCACCCGGAAAAAAATATGCCAGAGTATATGATTACGTGGATGTGAAAGTGGATACTCTCAGGAAAGCGGCTAATGCCCGGAAGCGCGTCTATCGAAGATAGTCCGGCCAAAGGCATTATTTTTTACCACAGAGAGCATAGAGCTAAACAGGCTCAAAGCTGAAAGCTGAAAGCCGATCCGCAGATTTCGTTGAATTTGTGATTTAATAATCCGCAGATTACGCAGATT
>CBDUUO010000729.1:0-1951 GCA_965370395.1 uncultured bacterium | reverse complement strand
AATTTATACTACCCAACCCTGTTATGGCTATTTTTCAGGGCGGAGTAATTAGTTTAAAATGGATTGAGTCCTCTGAGTATTTGACTATTCGACGATTTAACGAATCGACTAAACTGCGAAATCTGTAAACCGAAAGCCAGCAGCAAGTCACCAGGATCCAGAAGCCAGCGGCCGGACGGCAGTGACTTCAGATGTTTTATTCAAGCAACTGCCCCCTTATTTCTTCCAACATCTCCTCCGTCACCCCCGCTTTTGATTTGAGGTAATCGATGGGGGAACCATATTTTTCGCGCAGGTGTACGAGCAGGGCCTCGATGCAATATGGCGGTGCCGTAAAGTAAGGTGAAATTTTCCCCCGATCGATACCGTATGCGTCAAATTGAGCGTAAATCTTGTCTAATACATCGACAATGAAGATATTGGAAAGACCGTGATCAAGGATAACCGTCTCTTCCGGAACCTCTAAAGCAAGAAGAATGAGGGCCGCACAGGTACCCGCCCGGTCCTTCCCGCCCGTGCAGTGAAAAACCAGCGGCATCTGGACCGGATCTGACAGACGCCTGAACACCTCGCCCCAGACGGTGGCAAATTTGTCGATATTTAAAATATAACCATCAATTAAAAATTCTCTGGTCAGCCAGCTCGTATCCCCTCTTTTTAGCTTTTCAAATAAAGTCGTGGGGTCGAATTTTAAATTGTCGATCGGCAGGTGAAGATGCTCACCGGGCCCGTCTCCCGGAAATCGATCCGGTCTTTTTTGTGCTTCCGCCGATGTTCGAAAATCAAAAACACATTGAATCTTCATCCGTTGAAGAAAAGCAATGTCGCGATCCGTCAGCCTGGACAGATGATCAGAGCGGAAGACCTTTCCCCACCTTACACGTCGCCCTTCGATGGTCTCATAACCACCAAGATCCCTGAAATTAACCGTTCCTTCCAAAGGCAGGCGGCGCTCACTGGTAACAACCCCTGTACTATTTTCTGTTATGATTTCAAAGTAGTGGGGCATGTCCGGATTCAACCCTGCAATTTCAACAGAGGTTTCACCTCCAATTCGGCAGATTGGTTTGTTGCGTTCTATCGTTTCCGGTGAACCCCCATGATAAATTAAGACCTCAAGGTCTTTAATGTGGGTTTTCCAGCTTATGCGCACAGCGTCTTTGCCGATTCGGTCAACAGACGCATCAAAAATGGCCGGAGTATGGTTAAGAAATGCCATCAAATTCTATCCCGGTATGCAAATTGAAGCGATTTTTCACGGCAGGAATTCTGAAGGGCGTGAGCGGTTGTCAGAAAACTTCCAGTGATTCCATAAGGCTATTTTTTTTCAAGCTTAACTGCTATCGAATAACGCCCGGGACCGACATAGATCAGGCCAAAAAAAACGGCGGCCAGGCCCAAGGACCACAGCATCAGGGTATTATAGCCGATTT
Source organism: uncultured bacterium (assembly GCA_965370395.1). Classification (GTDB taxonomy): domain Bacteria; phylum Desulfobacterota; class Desulfobacteria; order Desulfobacterales; family JAHEIW01; genus JAHEIW01. Next base: position 518 of record CBDUUO010000729.1, on the reverse strand, counting down.
TAAAATAATTAAAGAAATATAATCCGAAAAGAATAAATAAAATTGTACAGGCCGCTCTGAAAAAATAGCCAAATACAAAGCTGACTGCACCCAATGCCTCCAGAAGCAATATTGCAAAACCAAAAATCATGGGCGGCAAACCAATATTGGTGAAACTCAAGCTGGCCGCAACGCTTTTCCAGGAGTGCGCACCGGCAAACAATTTGGGCAGCGCATGCAGTAAGAGCACCGCGGTAAGGCCTAATCGCATGATAAGTAGGCCAAAATGGATTTTTCGATCCTGTGAATTAAACATTTTGCCTCCGGCATGAGTTACTCTCTAGTATTCCATACTTGTAAAATATATCAACTAAAAATTAACGGCCACGCATCGAGTACCTATGGTTTCAGGTTTCAGTGTTCAGGTGTCAGTCAGGGTTCTGGGTTCAGAGGTTCAAGGATTTGTTAAATTAGTTTTATTTGTCTTATTAGTTTAATTGGTTGGCTTAAACCGAACCAATTGAACGAATTAAACCAAT
>CBDUUO010000728.1:0-1951 GCA_965370395.1 uncultured bacterium | reverse complement strand
TTTTTAATCTTTCTCACTTCCCGGATGGAAGTGAGAAAACTCAATCCGCTTTCAGTGGAAATTTATTTCTTTGTTAGGCACCATTTTCATCTGGAAACCGAAAATGTAAAACTAAAATCTTGTAAATCCTGTTAATCCTGTCTAAAAAATATGCCTGACACATGAAACTTGGAACCATTAATGTATGTCCGTGCGCGTCCGTGGCTTATTAACTTTTACCCTGGTCTGTGTCTGTCCGTGTGGGTCTGTGGCAAATAAATAAAATCAACGGTGGGATAGGAAAAATATAACCAGGCTTTCCACCACCTCGGCCATAAATTCAAAATCCAGCTTGTCCATGGTGTCGGCAGCGGTGTGATAATAGGGGTTGCGGAAAAAGGCCGAATCGGTCAGCATGACGGCTTTAAAGCCCTCATCCCAGAATGAGGCGTGGTCGCTGAGCCTGACCGCCGGCATGATCCAGCCGTTGAAGGGTACGGTCAGTTTAACCACCGGGAGCCGCTGGTTCTCTTGAAACTGCTCAACCAATCCTCGCGCAAATCCGCCGCTTTTAAAATTATTGACGATGCCGATAAAATTGCCCTGTTTGGGGTAGTCCATGAACATCAACGGGAAAGGGTAATGCTGGCAACCGGATTCTTTGCAGGTATAGCCGACCATCTCCAGGCAAATCATACCGTCAATTTTTTCTTTTTGCGTCCGCGCCATTTTGGCATACACCCGGCTGCCCATATGCCGGGTCCCATAGACCGGCGGTTCCTCCAGCGCAAAGGAAACAAATTTCACCGCCAGGTCAAGCGTATTTGTACCCTTCTGCTCGGCCAGATGCCGGGCCACCTCCAGCTGTACGGCAACGGCGCTGGCATTATCATCGGCCCCGACAGTACCGCTTACCGAATCATAGTGGGCCCCGATCAGAAAGCGGTGCTTCGGATCTGCACGGAACGCTATCTCGGCCACGATATTGTCAAGCGGCAATTCTGCATATGAATAGGCCTGGCTCTCAACCGCAACACCAATGTCCTGGTAGAAGGAGGTGATATATGCGGCAGTTTTCTCAAGGTTTTCAGGAACGCGGACGCTGCGTTCGCCGATGTTCACGGTCAGGGCATGCAGATGATCCTGAAGCCGCTGTTGGGTTTGCCGGATGTCAATCATAGATCCCCCCCTGTTATCGGCATAAAGTCCCCCTATTGGAGCCAATCCAAGGATAACGGTAAGAATGCAAACTATGGTTGAAAATTTAATCAACTGACCTATGATGGCAGTCGTGGAAAAATTGATTCAAAAACCGATTCACCCCTGGGATTTGAAACCGAAAGAGGCAATTGCGCTTCAAACAAAGCTTTCCCGACAGGTGGTGCGAAAATCGCGCATAAGTCCTGAGGATATGGACACCGTGGCCGGCGTAGACACCGGGTACCACAACGACACCGCCTACGCAGCAGTTGTGGTGATGAACCTGACAGACATGAAGATCCTGGAAGAAGCGATGACCGCGAAACCGGTTCAATTTCCCTATGTTCCCGGTTTGCTTTCGTTTCGAGAAGGACCGGTGATTCTGGAAGCGCTGGACAAATTGAAGGCAGCACCCGATCTTTTAATGATCGATGGTCAGGGAATCGCTCACCCCCGCCGTTTCGGCATTGCCAGCCATATCGGCGTGCTCCTGGATATTCCGTCCATCGGCTGCGCCAAAACCAGACTGGTGGGCGATTATGAAGCACCGCAACGCTCCGGCGGAAGCACTTCATACCTGACAGACGCAAAAGAAACCATCGGGGCGGTCGTGCGCACCCGCACGGGTGTAAAACCCGTATTCGTCTCAATCGGGCACCTCATGGATTTAAACGACAGCATCCGGGTCGTTTTAAAATCCTGCCGCGGCTATCGCCTGCCCGAACCTATTCGCAGAGCCGATCATCTGTCGAAAAAACAGATTTAAAACCAC
>CBDUUO010000727.1:0-1954 GCA_965370395.1 uncultured bacterium | reverse complement strand
CAATGAAATTTTCGAAATTCCATAAAACCGTTCAAGAGATTTTAAGAACAGATTTACCTTCTAGCCAGGCAATTATGAACGCGGGGCACGTGATGGCCAAGGATATTCGAATCGGCCGCACCGCTTTCATGGATAAAATGGGTGTGGAATCTGAATTGGAGTATAAGAAAAGGTGTATGCAAGAAAATACAATCATGTTTCATGCTCATATTGGAATGAATTCATGGAATTCGACGGCGGCGGCGTTGGCTCTGCTTGATAATACCGCTGAAGAGAATGGGTTCGTCGTGGATCGCGCCGGAATTTGCCTGGATCGACGCATGGGCTTACCGAAAGCACACCGAAAAAACATACCGGCTGAAACCGGCCCCATGTTGGATTCCATAAAAGCCTGGAAACAGGTTGGGCAAACGGTACCAATCCAGCCGCATATGGGCGATTTTATGATAGGATTTCCCGCATCGACGGACAACACCATCCTTGCACTGAAAGCGGGGGTTACCACAATTGGAAATCTATCTCAATTTTTTGCTCATGAAGTCCCGTTGTGGAAAGATAAAGTCGTAACTGCTGCCGAAACAGTTAAGGCAATCGCGATTATGGGAACCCTGAGAAATAAGGGCACAATGGTGCACTCCTATCTCGAAGACGGCTTCGGCGCCCTTTTTTACGATTGTGCCACCGTCGCCGGATGGGCGTATCTGGAACACTATATTGTTGAAAACCTTCTGGGCGCCAAACTGGCTCACTGTATTGGCGGACTGACAACCGATCCCATAAAAAGAGCCGGTTGGGTATTTGCACTGCATAAAATTCATGCGCCTGATTGTGTGGGGTCCATGTTTTACGGTGATACCCTTTCTTTTACACCGGACTTCACCCTGAACCAAGGTGTGGTAGCAGAATATTTACTCTGGGATATTATGGCTCAGCTTGAATGTCCCACAGGCCATGCCGTGCTGCCGCTGCCGGTTACGGAAGCATTAAGAATCCCTTCTGCTGAAGAAATCGCCGAAGCCCAAAAATTCGGTCGTCAAATCGAAAAAGCGGCTCGAAAACTCTTTTACCATTTTGACTTCCGTGAAGCCTATCATTTCTCCGATACCATACTCAGTGCAGGAAAATCTGTATTTGATAACGCCTTGGACGGCCTAAAAGAGGCCGGCGTCGATATTACAGACCCTGTACAAATCCTGTTTGTGCTAAAAAACATCGGACCGGCCGTTTTCGAAGAAATGTTCGGGGCCGGTAAGGTACAGGAAGATTTTATCAGAGGGCGAGTACCTATTAAACCTACGGATGTTTTCGAATTGTCAAACAAATATTTCAATGAATATCGGCAGATGTTTGTCACCCAAAAAATGAGAACCCTTTTAGGAGGACGCCGATTGCTCATCGCATCAACCGATGTGCATGAGCATGCCGTGACGGTTATCAGCCAGCTTCTTTCTGAAGCCGGAGCTGAAATGATATATATGGGCGCTGAGGTAAATCCGGATGAGATCGTTTCAGAAGCAAATACCCAAAACGCGGAAGCAATATTGGTCAGCACCCATAATGGGATGGCACTTGAATACGCAAAACAATTGAGAGAAGCACTGGACAGGCAAAAAATAAGGCTTCCGGTTTTAATTGGCGGTATCCTGAATCAAAAAGTTGAAAGCCAATCGCTGCCGGTCGATGTTACCGGCAATTTGAAGCAATTGGGTTTTTTTCCGTGCGCCAGACTGGAGGGAGGATTTAACAAAATGCTGGAGTCAAACATAGGGACAAGCGGACAAAAGGAGAACGATAAATGGCATTAAAACAGCGCACCATTGCTTTTATCGGCGGAGGGCACATCACCAGCATCATTATTGAGAATCTGACCCGATCCAAGAAAACGGCCGCTAGCCAACTGGTTGTCAGTGACCCCGATCCCCGAAAACTGGAATCGCTTCAAAAAGAATTTTCT
>CBDUUO010000726.1:0-1974 GCA_965370395.1 uncultured bacterium | reverse complement strand
TTGACGCTTTTTCTCCGAGAGCACCGAATTCACGGTAGCTTCCAAATTGTCCAGATGGCACAATCGATTGGTGCCCCGGGTTACGGTAATCGGGCGCTCGGTGTTGGGCCGCAGCGTAAGGCAGGGGATGCCCAGATAGGTGGTTTCTTCCTGAATGCCGCCCGAATCCGTCAGCGCAAAGCGGCAGTTGAATACCAGGTTCATGAAGCGCACATAGTTCAGGGGATCGAGGATTAACAAATTCCCGGCATTATTTAATTCTTCAAGGACACCGATTGCCGCGGCATTTTTACGGGTGCGGGGATGGATGGGGAAGGCGAGGGGAGTTTTTTTAGAAATTTGAATCAGCGTTGTGCAAAGCTGTTTCAATTTTTCGGGGGCATCGACATTTGAGGGGCGGTGCAATGTGACCATTCCATACTGCTGCGGCTTTAAACCCAAATCGCTGTAGGCGGCCTGATTCTGAATTTTATCCCGCAGCATTTCCAGCGAGTCGATCATGATGTTGCCGACCCGCTGAATCTTTTCCTTGGATACGCCTTCCCGAATCAGGTTTTCATCCGCATCCGCAGAAGGTGTCCACAGGATGTCGGCCAGGGCATCGGTCACCAGTCGGTTGATTTCCTCCGGCATGCTGCGGTCAAAAGACCGCAAACCGGCTTCCAGGTGGGCGACCAGGGGCCGCCCGAGCTCATAGCTCACAGCTGATAGCTCATGGTCAGCAGTGTATTTGGCATTAGTGGAACCATAGTTGATTTTGACAGCCGCCAGTGTGACTGCCATGGTTGAATTGACGTCACCCACGACAATCACCAGGTCCGGTTTTTTTTCGATCAGGATTTTTTCATAGGCCATCATGACCTGGCCGGCCTGCTCGGCATGCGTGCCGCTGCCAACCCCTAAATGGATGTCGGGCTCGGGCAATCTGAGATCTTCAAAAAACACATCCGACATATTCAAATCATAATGCTGGCCCGTATGCACAATAACCGGCTCCGCCCACGCCTCGCTTTTTAAGGCATGATACAGAGGGGCGATTTTCATAAAATTGGGCCGCGCAGCAGCTATAAGGTGTATTTTCATTTTTAACACAAATTTGGATGAAAAACTTGAGTACAAAAAAAAATTCCGCCGTTAGGCGGATTGGGATTTCTTAGTTCCATCCGGGAACTAAGAAAATAAAAATTAATCCTGAAAATCCTGTTAATCTTGTCCAAAAAAAATAAGATTAGAATCCAATCTACTTTTTCTTTTTGGCGAGCATATCCGTTACGTGGTTATCAAGCTCGGCAAGTTCAAACGGCTTTTCTAGCACCAGATCGGCATCCGCTTCGGTTGCCAGTGCTTCCGGGTGCTCACCCCAGCCGGTGATGGCGATAACAGGGATGCCTGGATATTTCTTTTTAACAATGGAGATCACTCCGACACCGCTGATGTCCGGCATTACCAGGTCGGTGATCACCAGATCAATCCCATTGTCATCTTCTTCAAAATACTTTAATCCATCTAGGCCGTTTTCAGCTGTCAGTACGTCGTATTTATTGTTAAAGAAGCTGTGAAGCCCGGCCACCGTCTCTTTACTATCATCAATCACCAATATCCTAGGTTTCTCTCCCATTTTCATCTTTCCCTATGTTGGACAGGATCAATTGGATTTTTTTCTTCATCACTTTCCGGATGAAAGTGATGAAACCTAATCAGCCTCCGGCTGAAAAACAAGTTAGCCGCTTACTTGGATTCACTAACTTATATGCCAGAACCCTTTGTAGAGGCCTCGAAATTTTCCGTTTAAAGCGGATTTAGTTCAGGCACTCTCATCCAGAGAGGGTCTGATAAGAATCCTAAATATCCTGTAGATCCTGTCTAAAAAACACCTATTTTAATATTATATCGTTTTAACATGAATTCCGCAAGTTCAATTCAATTTCAGCAGCAATTCTCGGTGAGATACCAGAGCATTGAGATCGCTTCGCT
>CBDUUO010000725.1:0-1998 GCA_965370395.1 uncultured bacterium | reverse complement strand
CGTAAAAAGTCCGAAATTCCGTCATGCCTGCGAAGGCAGGCATCCAGAACTATTTAAAAACACTGGATTCCCGCCTTCGCGGGAAGGACGTCAAAGGACGTTTTAAGACTTTTTACGAATTCATCAATTTTAACGTGTAGATATGCCAAAAGCCACCGATCAATATAATCTGGGTGCCATCAATCCGGGCCTTGCCAAAGAATGGCACCCGACCCGAAACGGGGATTTAAACCCCAGAAATGTTACCCCGGGTTCAGGTAAAAAAGTGTGGTGGATATGTATCAGCGGGCATGAATGGGAAGCACCTATTTATAGCAGAAGCCGGGGCAGCGGCTGTCCGGTTTGCAACAAGCCCACCTCAACCGATTCTAATGAAACGTTAATCACGAACACCGATCTTCTAAGGGAATGGCATCTGACCAAAAATAGCGGCCTGAACCTGAGGAATTTGCCTGCCGGTTTTAATGAAAAAGTGTGGTGGATTTGTGAAGAAGGTCATGAATGGGAAGCCGCGGTCAAAAGCAGAATGAACGGCCGGGGCTGTCCGGATTGCAACAAGCATGTAAGTAGAATAAGCGCATCAAGAAAGCATAAATTAATCCTGCGCCCGCGGAAAATTCCAGTCCCTCAAGATGATGATTCCGTAAAGTCCTCAATTTCTCAATCGAGCGCCGCAACCGGATTTAGAAAAAATAAACGTTTTTTACATCGGGCCACGGTCATCCTTGAAGATGCGAATTCCGGATACTGGAGCTATGCGCAAACCAAAGATCTCAGCAATGACGGCATGTTATTGGAATCAGAAGTGGCATTCAAGCCGGGAACAAAAATAAACATCAAATTTGATACCCAGCCCTTTAAATCCGCGCCAAAAACTTACAGCTCGGTTGTCAGGTGGTGTAAAGAAGTTGCTGATGAGGAGTCCAGCCATACCTACGGAATCGGCGTAAAGTTTACTTAACCAGTAAATCAAGCAATTCATCCGCTCCCACCAAGTTGATATAATTATCAATATCATCGTCTGACTTTCCAAAAGGGGGTTCGTGTGAGAGGCCATGTCAAGCAACAAATCCTGCGATTGTAGAAATTCCGGGACGTTAGTTCTAAAGTTTGGCCGACTGGTCCCGATATGATATTTAGAATCTACAGGAGACCGTAATGAAGGAACTCATTTCTCAGGGTTTATTATTGCTGGCGGAAATCGGTGTGATTGTCGTCATGTTGATTATCATTGCCAAAGAACGCCGAAAAATAAAAGAAAGGGAAAAGAAAAATACGCGCTCGTTGAGAAACAGTGCCGTACCTAAATCACAAACACTCTACCTCGATTGATTACAGACCCAATTGCTCCGAGCATCATCGGTATAAAACAACCCAAAGGCAGCGTCATAAAAGCGCTGCTTTTTTTATTAAATTCGGAACAGTTTTGAAGATATTCGCTCTTGTATGGGACGGGTATATCCTCTATAAGCAATATAAAACCTGAAGGGCACATTTACTATCATCAAAAGCCCACCGCGAGGGTTCGGCCCAGAGCAGAAAGGATAGAAAAATGAAAAGGCAGATCCTGATAGTCGTCTTACCAATTTTGGTTTTTGCAGTCATGGCTTGTTCGGGAACAATGAAAGGAATCGACCGATACAGCGGCAAGCGGATTTACTTTTCATACGAGGATCAAAGATTTGGAAGCGGTGAAATTAAGATGACCATGCCGGATGGGGAGCGTTTTGTGGGCAGGATCGTTGATGAGCCGACGGTTGATACGAGTAAAGGATACCCGAATGTTTATGAATTCCCGGGAAATACAGAGATTTTTTTGCAAGGCGACAGGGGCGGTAATATGAGATGCAAATTCAGGCTTTCTGATACCGTGGTCGGATTCAGGGGCGGCGGCTATGGATTGTGTGAAACCGAAGATGGCCGCGTAATCGATATGTTTCCCCGCTAGAGCGTTTGTCAAAATAACGTTCCGATAGCGGTAGTTTGTTGTGTCTTCTC
>CBDUUO010000724.1:0-1999 GCA_965370395.1 uncultured bacterium | reverse complement strand
CCTGTCCGGATCAGTCCTCAAAATTGCCAGACCCCTGTACAAGCAAAACACATCGCCCCAATATCCGCGAAAGGCCCGCCGGTTGGGATATGAAGGCATCGTCATGTTGAAGGTGTTGATCGATGAGAACGGCCGGGTGGATGATTTAACGGTGCTCAAATCCTGCGGATACGATATTTTAGACCGTACGGCGTTGTCAGCTGTAAAAAAATGGCTGTTCGAGCCGGCAACCGAAGGCGGCGTAAAGAAAAAAATGTGGGTAAAAATACCCGTCCGTTTTGACTTAGAATAAACGGAGTTCAAAAACGCGTTGGCACCGAAAAGTAAACATAAAATAAAAGCACCCTGTATCGCGGTCCTTGGAACCGGCTCCGATGTCGGCAAAAGTATCATTACCACAGCACTGTGTCGGCTTTTTGCAAACCGGGGTATCCGCGTAGCACCTTTTAAAGCCCAAAATATGTCCAACAATTCGGGGGTCACACCCGAAGGTCTTGAAATGGGTCGCGCTCAAATCGTTCAGGCTGAAGCCGCCAGGGTCTCTCCCCATGTGGACATGAATCCGGTCCTGCTAAAACCCACCGCTGAAATCGGATCCCAGGTCGTGTTGCTGGGATCAGCAATTGAAACCGGCAAGACGGGGGCCGCTCTCGGCGACAATGAGCGGCTTTTTAAAGAAGCCTGCGACGCACTGGATCGGTTACGTCAAGAATATGAGCTGATTGTTCTGGAGGGTGCGGGCTCATGTGCAGAAGTTAATCTAATGTCCCATGATATTGTTAATTTCCGGATGGCCGCCTATGCGAATGCTCCGATTCTGCTGGTGGCCGATATTGATCGCGGCGGTGTGTTTGCCCAGATCATCGGCACCCTTGAATGCCTTGAGCAAAAGCAGCGCGCTCAGATTAGCGGTTTTATCATCAATCGCTTCAGAGGTGATATCCATCTTTTTAAAGATGGCGTCCGCTGGATCGAGGAAAAAACGCAAAAGCAGGTTTTCGGCGTCCTTCCCTGGTATAGCCACATCCAGATTGAACCCGAGGATTCAGTGGTAATTGAAAGCCCTAAAAAAGTAAATGTTAAAAACCGTCAAAACCCGGCGGTTGCCGTCATACGCCTGCCGCATATTTCAAACTTTACCGATTTTGATCCGCTACTGGCTTTAAATAATCTGGACGTATATTTCCTTGAAAAGACTCAGACCCTAACCGCTTTTAAAGCCGTTATCCTTCCCGGTTCAAAAAACACCCGCTTTGACCTCAAGTGGATCCTATCTTCAGGCTGGGCCGAAGCGCTGTCCGAATATCTGGAATCCGGCGGGCATGTGCTGGGGGTTTGCGGCGGGTATCAAATGATGGGAAAGACCGTGCACGACCCGACAGGCCTGGAAGGCCAGCCCGGCTCCAGTGAGGGACTGGGCCTGCTGCCAATTGAAACCATATTAAAAGCACCCAAAACGACGACTTTGACTCAATTTTCCTGGAACGGTCGACATGGCGCGGGATATGAAATTCACATGGGGCAAACCATCAGAGCGGGTGGAATCCCCCTGTTTAATATCACGGAGCGCAACCATAACCCGTGCCGGGATGAAGATGGTTGTGTTTCCAATGATTCGAAAATCATGGGCAGCTATATTCACGGTCTGTTTGATAACCCGGGGATATTGAAATTCTGGTTAAACCATATCGGTTTGCGCGGTGTCGATGTATCCGATGTCGGCGGAATCGAAGCCCGCAACAAAGAATATGATCTGCTGGCCGAACATTTCGAAGAGTTCATCAATGTGGATAGTATAGTTAAATTAGTGCCAATTTGACAGATAGGAGGTTTTAGGTGTTTGCAACCAGTAGGTTTCAGGTGTCAGTGTTCAGGTGTCAGCAAACAATGAATCGAGGAAGAGCTGAAACCTGACACCTGACACCCGAAACCTAAACAATTATAATTTGCTATAAATAGCCTGAAAAAGTATCTGAAAATCATAATGGGAACTGAAACG
>CBDUUO010000723.1:0-2011 GCA_965370395.1 uncultured bacterium | reverse complement strand
CATCGAGAAGATTGGGAGCGGTCCATGACCATAAAGGCCTGGACCCGGGGACAAAAAGACAGCCTGTTTTATATCGCCGCCCCGCCAAAGGATTACGGAAACGGCACCTTGAAAAAGGGCCGCGAAATGTGGATTTACAATCCCAAGGTCAACCGGGTGGTCAAAGTTCCCCCTTCCATGATGAGCCAGTCCTGGATGGGATCGGATTTTTCCAACAACGACCTGGCGAAATCAGACAGCCTGCTGCTGGATTACAATCACTCCATCATCGGAACCGAGATCCATGAAGGCAAAACGGTCTATGTCATCAAATCCATGCCCAAACCCCATGCACCGGTGGTGTGGGGCATGCAGCGCCTTAAAATTCGTGAAGATCAGATCTGGCTGAGTGAAGAATTTTTTGACGAAGATCTTCAGCCGGTCAAGATCATGACGGCCATGGAAATCCAGATGCTGGGCGGTAAATTATTCCCCAGGGTATGGCAAATGCGAAATGTCGATGAGCAGGACCGCTACACACAACTGACCTATAAGTCTCTGGAATTCAAATCCAGTTTGCCGGACCGCCTGTTTACCCTGAGCAGCCTGAAACAGCGCAGGAGGTAACCCATTGTCCATCGAAACCAAAATGGCCTGGCGCAATATCTGGCGCAATCCCCGGCGCACCATCTTAACGGTATGTGCCATCACATTTGCTTCTGTTTTGCTGGTGTTTATGCTGTCCTTCCAGTTCGGCAGCTATGAGACTATGATAAACACGTCGGTGAAGATCAGCACCGGGCACCTGCAGGTTCAGGCCGAAAAATACCAGGAAAAAAAGAGCATCCGGTTTGTCATCCCCGACCCGCGGGCCATTGGCGAAATTGTGGATCAAATTCCTGAAGTGGCTGCCTATACTTTCAGAGGGCAGGCATTTTCACTCATTTCTTCTAAAGATAGAACTTACGGGGTTGTGGTGACCGGAATTGATCCGGTAAAAGAAACAAATGTCTCCAGATTAAAAAAACTGGTCCGCGAGGGAAATTTTTTGTCGGCAGACGATGTCAACCTGGCGGTGGTGGGGAGTCTGCTGGCGAAAAACCTGCGGGTGACGATCGGTGACGAACTCACATTGCTCGGACAGGGGCGGGACGGGTCGATTGCCGCCACCGTGGTTCAGGTGAAAGGGATTTTCAGCTCGGGCATCGATGAGTTTGATCGCTCAGCGATGCAAATCCCGCTGGCCGCCTTTCAGGACACCTTTAGCATGGACGAGGCGGTGCATGAAGTGGTGGTCATCGGAAAATCTTTATCGGATGTATCCAGAATAAAGGCCAAATTAAAGGCCGCCCTTTCCGGTCTCAACAGCCGCAAGCCTTTGAAAGTTTTAGACTGGCAGGAACTGATGCCGGGTTTACGGCAGGCGATTGAAATGGATCTGGTCAGCGGGCTGATTTTTTATGGCCTGTTGATCATTGTGGTGGCGTTCAGCATTTTGAATACCTTTTTAATGGCGATCTTTGAGCGCACCAGAGAATTCGGGGTGATGATGGCCATCGGAACAACTCCCCGGCGTTTAACAAAAATACTCTTAATCGAATCCATTAGCATGACGTTGATCGGCATCCTCGCCGGTATCTTAATCGGCATCGGGATCACCTATTATTTTCAGATAAACGGCATTGATTTTTCAGGGGGATCGGAACTGCTGAGCCAATTCGGCATCACCGGCAGAATGTATCCGAAACTTTCGTTTCTTTCAGTCTCCATCGGCCCGTTTATGGTGCTGTTTTTCACATTCATTGCCGCTCTGTATCCGGCATTGAAAGTTCGCCGGCTGCGACCGGTAGAGGCGATGACAGCCATATAGAATGCGGAAGTCGGAATGCGGAAGTCGGATTTCGAAAAAATAAATAGTAATTTAAGAACTTTGGGACGTTATCTCTATAACTTACATTAAGTTTTAGTATTTTGAAGTTTGATAATCTCGTAAAAAGTCAGAAAAGCAACCTTTTTACGAGTGTGTTTTGTA
>CBDUUO010000722.1:0-2011 GCA_965370395.1 uncultured bacterium | reverse complement strand
GTAAACAAGACGGCACGGTTGCCTTCTGCGGGAAAGAGGTAGCGCAAATCCTGATCCAGAAAATGGGGGCGCTGCAGTTTGGTGGCGGATAAAAGCGCCGCGGTATCCGGCACCTTTTGCGGTTCAAAGAAGACCAGTTCAAAAGGCGTAAACGGATTGGCTGCAGATAAAACCTTTATCGCCGTTTTGATAAAGTCCAGATCCGGCAGACCGGGATGGATAAAAACCTGATAGGGATGTGTCAGCCGTTTTGCCAGAGACGCCAATTCAGAAAGCGGTCGATGGGAATTCAGCTGAAGCTTGGCGATAAATAGCTCATTTCCAATCTTGACGGCGATATCTCCCGGAATTGCCCCCATACGTTCTTTGCCAAACTTCCAGGAAACATCCAGATCCGGCATGGGATATAAAACAACATCAAAGCGGACTTCGGCATGATCAAAGGCCAGAAGCATATCATCAGCAGAAAACGTCGCGCTTTCAATAAGCGTATACGGCGGCGATTTGTCAAAACGCAAACCCAGTTCATTGCTGTTCAAACGAAAATCGGTTCCCGGCAGAACCGACAGCGGAAAAACCTGGACGTCATCCGCCAGATTATTTTCAGCCACAAATTCGACGGAACGGCCAAATCCCTGCAAGTCATCGCCGGGCAACCCCACAATCAAATCAATTGCCGCTACGATGCCTCTTTGCTTTAAAAGTTTTGCGCCCCGCGCAAATCGCTTTATGCAGGTCGGCCGGTTCATGATCTTGAGTGCCCGGGGGTTGGTGCTTTGCAGGCCGATTTCAAACCAGGAAAATCCCGCCGCTGCGAACAGATCGGCCAATTCCTCATCGATGGCTTCCGCCCGAATTTCACTGATGATTTCAAGATACCGGTCTTTGTTTATCTTGCTGATTTTTCTTAACAGATCTTTAAGTCCGGGATGCGCATTTAAGGAAGGGTCCAGCAGGTACAGCTCTTTGACATGGTGATCAAGCGCCCATTGGATCCCTTGAAGCAAATGTGCTTGGTCGGCAAAGGACAGACCGTCATGGGATTTATTATAGTAGCAGTATCCGCAGCGGTAAGGGCATCCCCGCTGGGTTTCGAGAAGCATCACATTTTCAATCTCGGGCTCCAGCAAATTCTGCAAATAGGGGCTCGGACTTTTTTTGAATAGCGTCCCGGCCGGTTCCATCGAACTTCTTTTTTCCCAGGTTGTTGGATCCCCAAGGAGTTTAAGAAAAACGGCCTCGCCTTCACCATAGACATAAAAATCGACCGCCTTCGAAAGCGTCGACAGGTTGTCCGGGGTGATCTCAGATCCGCCAAAGATAATGCGCGGCGCATAGCGCTCTTTTAATTTTTCTGCGAAATAAAGTGAGCGCGCCAGATTCCAGCAGTAAATGGTAAAGCCCACGATATCCGGCTTACGGCCAAGGAGCATTTCCATTAAAGCGGCATCGCCAAGATAGGAAGCAACACTTTCCGGCAAAATATCGACATGCACCTCCGGTAGGATACCGGCAGCCTGTTTGAGACAGGCTGCGCCCAGGGGAATATTGCCGGTCTGCACCCCATAGTTTAAACGGGGTACCGGAAGTTGGAGTAATAAGACACGAGATTTTAAAACCATTTTTTTCTCCCCGGACCGGGGAGCAGTTAAACTAGATCCCTCAGCCGGAAGGCTTGCAGGCCGGAGCGTTAAAGCCGCCGGAACCGGTGGCAATTCCCCGGGGCCGCACACAACCCGCCGACATCAGTTTTTCGACATCCCCGCACTGGCATTCAGGACATTTGGGGTCCGGATCATTGAAAGACAGCACAAGCTCTTCAAAACAGTGGCAGCAGGCCTTACACTGATATTCGTAAATCGGCATAACCGAATCCTCCAAAAACAAAATTGTTTATATAATAGGTGTTGTCCCTCAAAAGTCAAGCATTGTAACTTCAGGGCAGAAATTCTCGGTGAGATACCAGAGCGTTGAGATTGCTTCGCTTCGCTCGCAATGACCCGCGAATGTT
>CBDUUO010000721.1:0-2019 GCA_965370395.1 uncultured bacterium | reverse complement strand
AAATCTGGCAAACGGAACATATTTATGACAACCGATATAGTTCAACCGGCTGATACGGCTGCAATTTGCGCCATTATCCATGATCAGTTGATAGGGCAGGCAAAACGCCTGGCTGATCACAAGGTCCTCAGATCTGTAGCCGTTCATGTGATTAAATGAACCCATTTGATATTTTCATAATAATTGTATTAGGTTATAGCCTCGTCCGGGGCCTTTTCAGGGGTTTGATCAAAGAAGTTTCATCCATTATAGGTGTTCTGGGCGGCTTTTATGCGGCCTATTCATATTACCCGATGGTGGCCAAATGGATCTCCGGTTTGATTATTAATCCATCGTATTTAAATATTTTAAGTTTTTTGATTATTTTTTGCAGCGTTCTCATCATCATTACCATCCTTGGGGTTGTCATCAAATATCTGTTGAATGTGGCTTTTTTAGGATGGGTCGATCGGATATGTGGTGTCGGATTTGGATTGATCAAAGGTGTTTTAATTGTCACGGTATTGTTTATCATTCTTACCACTTTTCTACCCAAAGGTGCTCCGCTAATCAAAAAATCGGTTCTCGCCCCCCATGTCATCTGGATCTCTGAAAAAATGGTCAGTGTTGTCCCCAAGGAGATGAAAAAAGACTTTTCCGGCAAACTCGACGAATTTAAAAAAGCGTGGAAAATTCCAAAATAAAATCAGAAAAGGATTCCATAAAGGCCCTGGTTGCGCTGGTTGAATCCTTGCGGGGAGAGCCCGGATGCCCCTGGGACAAGAAGCAAACCCCCCGAACCATGCTCATCTATCTGATAGAGGAAATATATGAGCTTGCCGATGCCATTGAGTCAAACCGTGCTGAAGAAGTGCGGGAAGAGCTCGGGGACGTTTTATTTCATATCGTTTTCATCACCCGATTGTTTCAAGAAACGGGCGACTTTTCGGTTTACGACGTTGCCCGGGACATCACAGAGAAGATGGTCAGGCGCCATCCCCATGTGTTTGGCACCACCAGAGTCGATAATACCGACGAGGTCAGACAAAATTGGCATAAAATAAAGCAGAATGAAAAGAAACAGTCTAAAAAAGAATCGGTTCTTGATTCGGTGCCCAGAAAACTGCCGTCTTTAATGCGTGCCTACCAGATTGGTGAACGCGCAGCGCACTGCGGTTTTGATTGGGAAGATCGTGAAAACCTGCTAAATAAGCTGAATTCTGAATTCGATCAGCTAAAGCACAGCATAAAGCACAACCAATCAGATCGAATTTCAAATGATTTCGGCAGCTTGTTATTTTCTCTGGTTAATTTGGCACGGCTTCTAAAAATCCACCCTGAAACCGCCCTGTCCGATGCGGTTAAAGCGTTTGAGAAGCGGTTCAGGCAGATGGAAAAAAGGCTTTCTGAAAAATGATTGCAATTATTGACTATGATGCCGGCAATCTTGCCAGCGTATTCCGGGCGGTTTCCCATCTTGGATTTTCATCTGCGATCACCAAGGATGTTAACGAGATTAAAGCGGCGGAGCGGATTATTTTTCCAGGAGTTGGCGCCGCCGGAGCGGCTATGGAAAGTTTGCAGCGTTCAGGGCTGGATGTTGTCATCAAAGAAGCGCTCGCCGATGGGAAACCCATTCTGGGTATTTGCCTGGGTTCGCAAATTATTCTGACGCACAGCCAAGAAAATTCCACTTCGTGCCTGGGGATTTTAGACGGGAGCGTACGCGCATTTGCGCCTGATCGCCAATCAGAAGATGGCCAAAAACTAAAGATTCCGCACATGGGATGGAATGGCATCCGCATAGAAAAATCCCATCCGCTGCTTTCCGGTGTGGCAGCAGATGATGAGTTTTATTTTGTGCACAGCTATTATCCGGACCCGCAAGACACCGACACCGTGATTGCCGTAACGGACTATGGAATTTCGTTTGCCTCGATTGTCGGGTTTAATAATTTATTTGCGACTCAATTTCACCTTGAAAAAAGCGGACGGCCCGGGCTGAAGATACTGGAAAATTTCTGCAGATGGACACCCTAG
>CBDUUO010000720.1:0-2020 GCA_965370395.1 uncultured bacterium | reverse complement strand
TTTTTTACTTTTTTTGTAAAACCGGCTGGCCTTGGCGCGGTTGCCGCAGTCGCGCATGTCACACCAACGCCGGCTGCGGTTACGGCTGATGTCCAGAAACAGCCATCCGCAGATCGGGTCCGCACATTTTTTTATGCGCCTGAATTCTTTAGAGATCAACAGGTCGGCAGCAGAGCGGATAACCGGATTCAGTATCCAGTCCAATTTTGCTTTATTGCCCGTCATATCCCAATAAAAACCGTCTTGAGTTTTGACGATTTGGGATCGCATCATGGTTTCCGAAAGGTAATCATTAAAAACCGCCAGATCTTTTTGGGAGTGGGACTGCCCTTCCAGGGTAATAGAAAAGATGCGATAGATGGCTTCCCGCAGTTCAATGGCACGTCTGTGTGCGCTTTTGGCTTCAGCAGGATGCCCGGCAGCCCTGCGGGATAATGTTTTGGCCTGATCATCGGTAATCGTACCCACGTGCCGGCTCCATGCGACCAGATCGTGATAGGTATTCAAATATTCACCAAGATCTTCGCAGCCATAACAATGTACCGTATTCACAAAATCAAGACACAAGGCCCCCCCTGATAATTTTATACTGCCCGCATCCCTTTTTTTGCTCACTTGATTTCTCCGTAAAAATTTTATAACCGGTAAAATTTTCTTGACAGGTTAGAAAAGATGGGCTATGTATATAACCATCAAAAATCTAATAGATGGTTAGTTATTTGTCAAGAACTTATATTTAGTTATTTAGACAAAATAAAAGGAGAAAAAAGATGCAAAATGGGGATCGGGATTTATCAAAACCATTGGATGAGTTTTTAAACGAGCAGGGCTACCGGGGTAAAATCGTTTCCATTGAGCATGTTGGGGAACTTGAAAAAGAAATCATGACCCGTTACCAAAAAGGGCTGCTGGACCCGGACCTATATGACGCCTATCTGGCATCTTTTGATTTCGCCTGTCACCAAAAGTTAAAGGATGCCCGATCGCTGATCATCGTAACCGTCCCGCAGCCCCAGATACAGGTTACCTTTTTTCGGGAAGATAAGCCTTACCCGGTTGTTATACCACCCACCTATTATTTTGCCATCGATTATGATGTGGCAGATCTTCTGAAAGCGGTTCTCGAACCGCAGGGATATCAGCTGCAAA
Source organism: uncultured bacterium (assembly GCA_965370395.1). Lineage (GTDB taxonomy): Bacteria > Desulfobacterota > Desulfobacteria > Desulfobacterales > JAHEIW01 > JAHEIW01. The sequence continues at coordinate 871 of CBDUUO010000720.1, read as the reverse complement.
AAGTCAGGCTGCCCGATAAACTGCTGGCGGTACGCAGCGGTCTGGCACAGTATGGTAAAAATAACATCACCTATGCAAAAGGACTGGGCAGCTTTCAGCGGCCGGTGGTATTTATTTCCGATTTACCCTGTGAAGCGGACAGCTGGGGAGAGCCCACTGTACTGGAGCATTGTGAGAACTGCAACGCCTGCATGAAAGCGTGTCCCACCGATGCCATCGGTTCGGATCGTTTCCAGCTGTATGCCGAACGCTGTCTGACCTTCCACAATGAACGCTCCAACGATTTTCCAGACTGGCTGTCGCCCTCCTGGCACAACTGCCTGGTAGGCTGCATGATCTGCCAGAAAGTGTGTCCGGCCAACAAAGATGTTGTTAAATGGACAGAGGCCGGAGCGACTTTCGATAGTGAAGAAACTGACCTTATTTTAAACGGCGTTTCCGAGGAGCGGCTGCCGCAGGAGACCGTTGAAAAGCTTAAAAAGCAGGGCATGATGAGGTATTATGACGTTCTGGGAAGAAATTTAAGGGTGTTGATTGAGCACCAAATTAGGAAACACAAGAGCCCATCTCAAAAATAGCAGATCGCGCCCATTATTCGTGGCTGGAAGCCACTCCCACATCGCATTGCCAACGGTGGGAGCGGCATCTTGCCGCGATATTCGAGCATTTTGAGCGGATCCACAACACAGCCATGAGTACTTAAACGCATCTTTTTAGATGGGTTCTAGCAACATATGAGTTCTTTTCAGCAGCATAAATCCGGCCATTAAATTTGACAGGGCAAAGGGAGTTTGATAATTTAAATAATTAAAGTCATCAAATTTGCACTTAACACGCGTTTACGCGTAGGAGGACTTATGGTCAAAAGGCA
>CBDUUO010000719.1:0-2021 GCA_965370395.1 uncultured bacterium | reverse complement strand
TCTGAGACTCCGGATTTGCCGCAGATTGTCTGCGGTTCTAAGGATCAGCATAACCAGGTCCCCTTCCTCCACTTCGGCCAGGGCTTGAACCTTCTCCCATGGCTCTCCCATGGCCCAGGTATAAATTGCCACCACCGGTCTTAAATGAAAAGCGTGTGCTTCAAATCCGCGATCCAGCATCTGCCGGGCAAAAGGCCTTAACCCCTTGGTTACCCTGTAGAATGCGTCTAAAAGTGGTCTGGGGACCCGCTTTTTGTGAATTTTGGTATCGGATTCGCGCTCATTGACAAAGGCCGCGATAACCGCTGCCAGAAAGCTCGGTTCGGATTCCGGCAGGATGCCCAGCCGGAAGCCTTCGGCAATTAAAAGCGGCTGGTCCACCCGCAATTGGCTGGCCCATTTTCCCTCCTCGGTCAACTCCCCGGTGTCGGTGACGTAACCGGTGTCCTTAAGAAAATGCAGATGCTGCAAAAAATCACCCCAAAGATCGCGGTGGCGCTCTTCGCGGGATCTTTTTTTGGAGGCTTTTCGGATTAAATAGGATGCAAACGATCGACCGAGTAAATCTTTGACTTGTTCGGGGCTGTGCGACAGCAGCAGATTGAGCACCATTGAAAAATTAATTTTGATCTGACTGACAACATCCGAAGCCGTTGTGTGAAACAATTTCGCCATCCAGCGAAGATCCATGAATTTATTGGGCAACAGCAGGGCGAAACCGATATTATCCATGCCTCTACGGCCGGCCCGGCCCGTCATCTGGTGGAACTCGGTGGCATCCAGGGGCAGAAACTGGGTTCCGTTAAAACGGTCTGAATTTAAAAAGACCACCGTACGGGCGGGGAAATTCACACCGGCCGCAACCGTGGATGTGGCAAATACCGCATCCAGCAAACCTTCGCTCATCAACCGCTCCAGTATCAGTTTCCAGGCCGGCAGCTGACCGGCATGATGGGATCCCAGTGCCAGGTTCTCAAGAAACCAGCGTTGACGATGATGAATCACATGCAGGCTTTGATGACCAAACGTTTCAATCCGCTCTTTGAGCCCGGCATTACGGCAGGGATCCGGTAACAATCTCCCGCGGCATTGCTCCAGGGCCCGGTCGCAATCCGCCCGGGACTTTAGAAAAAAAATGGCTGGAAGAAGGTGATATTTCTTCAATACCCTCAGAACATCGTCAAAAGGCAGCAGATCATCGGGCATCCGGCGGTGCCGCGAGCGTTTTGTCTTTAAAAAACCGGCGACTTTTTTATAAATTTTTTCTTTGCCCGCGGTCTTTGCAGGCTCGATTAACGGCAGCAGGGTACCGGAAGGATGCAAAAAAAGGGGGACCAGCGCCACCGGTCTCTGCGACTCTCTGATAACCGCGCAGCGGGATGATCGAATCGAAGAAAGCCAGCCGGCAATTTGATCGGCGTTGCCGATGGTTGCCGAGAGTAATAAAAGCGGGATGCGCTGCGGCAGATAAATCATGATTTCTTCCCAGACCACCCCGCGATCCGGATCCCCTAAGAAATGAGCCTCGTCCAGAACCACAAAATCTGCTGCCAGCAATTCACCGCGGTGCATGGCGTCATACAGCTGGTTTCGTAAAATTTCGGTGGTTCCCACAATAATCGAAGCGTCCGGGTTTTCTTTGCGGTCCCCGGTTAATATGCCAACATGCTGCTGACCGAAGATGGCGGAAAATTCCGCATATTTGGCATTGCTCAGCGCTTTCAAAGGGCAGGCATACCAGGATCTTCCGCCGCCGGTATGAATGCGGGCAATGGTTTTTTCGGCGATCCAGGTTTTTCCGGAACCGGTCGGCGCGGTTACCAGACAGTCGCTGTGCTCAATGGCTGACAGGGCATCGAGCTGGAAGGCATCCGGTGTGAAAGCCGGGTTTTCCGGCACCCCGATTTCGGCAAAAACTTTTCGGAGTCTGACATCGGCGCCCGGTTTTAAATGGGGGAGTTTTGGTTTCTTGCGGGGATAACGCTTGGGCCGGAAGAAATGTTTGCTGCGATTTGCCATTA
>CBDUUO010000718.1:0-2025 GCA_965370395.1 uncultured bacterium | reverse complement strand
CCGTTCATTATCGAGCCTTCCGGAGAGAAGCGGGACGCCACAATGGCAGACGTTCAAAAGTTCTGCAAGCTGGTTCAAACTTCAAAACATCTGGACTTCAACAGCTCTATGGTGGTACAGCCCAACGACGTGCCCGCGGTAACGGTTCATCTGGATATCCTGCTGGCAACCATGCTCCTGACCGATAAACCCATCATGGGAAGTTCTGTTTCTGAAACGGCTGCCAGAGATTCCCTGAAGCTGGCGGAGATGATCTGGGGCAATACGGACGAGCCGGTGATGATCTCCCTGGTCGACTCCCTGTCGCCATTGCAGTACGCCAATGAGATGATCGATTCCATAATGGTATTTGCCGAAGCCGGACAGCCGCTGATCATCCACTCGGCCTGCACCCTGGGAGCTAGCGGCCCTATCACTATTGCCGGGTCTTTGGTGATCTCCAACGCTACAACCCTGGCGGGCATCTGCCTGGCCCAGCTTATCAATCCCGGCACGCCCATCGTCTACGGTCTGGGCGGCAGCCCTATGGAAATGAAAACCGGCGGTTACATTAACGCCTCGCCTGAAGATGCCAAGCACGTTGCCATCGTCACGGCCATGGGACGTTACTACAACATGCCCTGCCGGAGCCAGGGGGCGCTGACCGAGTCGTTCTGTCTCGACTACCAGGCCGGTATGGAGTCGGCTGTGATGCTGACCGCGGCGGCGCTGAGCGGCGTTCATGTAAGCCTCCACGCCTGCGGCACGTACGGCTCCATGCTTGCCATGAGCTATGAGAAGTTCATCGCCGACGAAGACCTCTGCGGGGCCATGAAAAAGCTGATGAAGCCGGTGGAGTTTACGGATGACGCCTTTGCGATGGACCTGATCAAAGAGTTGAGCACTTCCGGCAATTATCTGATGGAGATGCATACCATGAAGCGCTGCCGGGACGAGTTTTTCATTCCCGACCTGAGTATCCGGACGATGCACAATAAATGGCTTGAAATGGAGCCGCGAGACCTTACTCAAAGAGCGGGAAATCTTCTTGCAAAGCGGCTCACCGAATACGAAAAACCGGATATTGATCCGGATATCGAAAAGCGGCTGGTTCAATATGTAAACAAAAGAAAAAAGGTTTAACTTAGTGCTTCGATTCGTAACGACTGTAACGCATTTAAAGAATTATCGATAATTTATGCGTCGCATCAACGGCGTTTTAAACAGACTCAAAATCGATATTCCACCTCTTATGCTTGTCAATCTCACCAATGTTAAATATTTTAATAAAGAAGGATTCTTGCCTGTTCATGAGGATTTCGGTATCCTTATCTAAAACCTCGACCCGTGCGAAATAATTCATGTAACGCTTCAATCCAGTAAAATCCCCGAACCTTCATTTAAACAATAATCAAGGACAAAAGGAAGGTCAGATGGACTGTGCTATGAAAAATAAGTGCAAGATCAAATTCCCAGATAGGATTTCCGGATGTAATCCGTCTCCAGAAGCTTTGATGCCTTGCCCTCCATGGCGATGGATCCGTTTTCCAAAAGATAGGCCCGATTGGAAATTTTCAGACTCTGGTGGGCGTTTTGCTCAACCAGCAGAATCGCAACCCCCTCCTGATTAATCTTCTGTATGATCTGGAAGACCTCCGCAACCAGCATGGGGGCCAAACCCAATGAAGGTTCATCCAGTATCAGGAGTCTGGGCATGGACATCAATCCCCTGCCGATCGCCACCATCTGTTGCTCGCCGCCGCTGAGGATGCCGGCCAAAGTTGTTCAAACTTGGGGAGGTGCATAATTGAAACAATCAGGTGCCTTCTTTTTCAATTAAGGGGTTGTCGGTACAGTAAAAAAATGGGGAGATAAAACCGGATGGATCCGGATTAAACCCTTTTTGCCAGAGAGTGCAGATAAACGGGAGCAAAGGTTAATTTCTGCTCCTGCATGCGTTAAAGAGCTTGAGTAAGCTACCGTCCGCTGAATCGGTTTTCAAGCTAAATAACAATTCAAAGCGCAGCCGCTGAAATACTAAACGTC
>CBDUUO010000717.1:0-2035 GCA_965370395.1 uncultured bacterium | reverse complement strand
GAGAATGATTGACGCTGTTAGTTTAAAAATACTGAAGATATTGCAGCAAAAGGCGCGGATTCCCAATGTGGAGGTGGCCCGGCAGGTGGGGATGGCCCCATCGGCTGTGCTGGAACGCATTCGCAAGCTGGAAAAACAGGGTTTTATCGATGGGTATGAGGTCCGGCTGAACCCGAAACGGTTTGCCAAAAGCCTGGTGGCCTTTGTGAAGGTCAAACTAAAAAAGCTCGGCGAGGAAATTAAAGTCGGGGAAACGCTGTCCCGCATACCGGAGGTTCAGGAAGTTCATTACGTGGCGGGGGAAGACGCGTTTCTGGTTAAAATCCGGGCGGCCGACACCGAAGCGCTCAGCCGCTTGACCCGGGATAAAATCGCTTCCATTGCGGCCGTGCAATCCATTCAGACCGCTATTGCATTGTCAACCTATAAGGAAACGGCCAGGATTCCCATTGAAAAAATCGAAAAGAAATAATTAACCGCAGACAAAGTTTTAAGTGACTAAAGTGAACTAAAGTTCGAAGTGACTAAAGTTAAGGTCTCGCAATGCTCCATCTTTTTAATTTAAATGACAGAATTCCATGACTTTAGTCACTTTAGTTCACTTCTTACTTTAGTCACTAAATATAATTTTCCAAGTCGTATTATTTAACAAGAGGTGGAATATCATGATCAAGATTAACGAAAACTATCTGAAACTGCAGGCGTCGTATTTATTTTCGGAAATCAGAAAACGAACCGATGAATTTCAGGAGAAAAATCCGGACAAAAATATCATCAAACTGGGCATCGGGGATGTCACGCGGCCCCTGCCAAAAGCCTGCATCGAGGCCTTTCACCGGGCAGTGGATGAAATGGCCGATGCTGAAACCTTTCGGGGATATGGTCCCGAACAGGGTTACGAATTTCTGCGAGAAAATATTGCCAGAGTCGATTTCCAAGACCGGGGTGCGGATATTTCCGCCAACGAAGTCTTTGTCAGTGACGGGGCCAAGTGTGATACGGGCAATATCCAGGAAATTTTTTCAACCGATATTCATATCGCCATTCCCGATCCGGTTTATCCGGTCTATCTGGACACCAATGTGATGGCCGGCCGCACCGGATTGTTTGGTGACAGCCGCTACAAAGGCATCACCTATCTGGAAAGTAACCGGGAAAACGGCTTTATCCCGGATTTGCCGGAAGAAAACGTTGATCTGATTTACCTGTGTTTTCCCAACAACCCGACCGGGACCACCATCACCCAATCTCAGCTTCAGGCCTGGGTAGATTTTGCCGGAGAGAACAAGGCCCTAATTCTTTACGATGCGGCTTACGAGTCCTTTATTCAGGATTCCGATCTGCCGAAATCGATATTTGAGATTAAGGGTGCCCGGGAGGTGGCCATTGAATTCAGAAGCTTTTCCAAAACCGCGGGGTTTACCGGGACCCGCTGTGCCTATACGGTCGTGCCGACATCCTGCACGGCCTATACTGCCAACGGTGAGGCCCATTCAGTCCATGATTTATGGTTTCGGCGTCAGTCCACCAAGTTCAACGCGGTTTCCTATCCGGTCCAGCGAGCGGCTGCGGCCGTATACAGCGATGAGGGCCGGGCTCAGGCAAAGGCCCTCATTGCGTATTATCTTAAAAACGCGGCGCTGATCCGAACCGAAATGGAAGCCCTCGGCTATGAATGCGTGGGCGGGAAAAATTCGCCCTATATCTGGATTGATGGTAAAACCGATTCCTGGCAGTTTTTTGACCTGCTCCTGGAAAAAGCCGGCGTGGTCTGTACACCGGGTGCCGGTTTTGGCAAATGCGGCGAGGGGTTCATTCGTATCAGCGCATTTAATGACTATGAAAATGTTCAACTCGCATTGCAAAGAATCAGGCAGGCGCTAAGCTAAAAATTTCATAAGAAATTTTTAGCGATTATTCGTTATTTGTTAATGGTTATTTGTATTTAGCCTGCTGGCTACTGGTCACTGGCTGCTGGCTACATCGCTAATTGGCCAAATCTGCGATAATCTGCGTAATCTGCGGACCGGAACCC
>CBDUUO010000716.1:0-2035 GCA_965370395.1 uncultured bacterium | reverse complement strand
AAACCCGACACCTGACACCTGTATTGTTGAAAAAGAAGATTGATAAAATCAATCCATTGTTTATCTAAACTCATCAACGGTAACGTGCTGTGTGATGATGAACCACCAGAACCGCCAGGCATGTTTTTATCCTCTGAGGTTATTGGGGATTTTACTGGTTTTGCTGTTGTGTTCCCTTGAACCGGTCCAATCTTCCAGCGTGAATGAAATCGAGATCCTCATTCCCGTTGATCCCTATAAGCTTCCGGACGGATTAACATTGGTCGGTCCGGCGCTTAAAGAAATTGAGCTGCGCGTAAAGGGGCCGCTATCGGCCTTAAAAGATCTCAGGCGAAATGTACCCAGATACAAATTGGACCTATCCGGTGTTGCCGTCGGGGTCGAGTCTATAGCGATCAATCCTGATTTGATACAGATGCCCGGGGGGGTCCAAATTACGCGTGTCAATCCGGCTTATTTAACCGTAAAAGTCGACCGCTTGCTGAAAAAGCAGGTGCCGGTTAAGATCGCTGTTTCCGGCGATCCGGCCGGCAGTTATTTCATTAATGGCATGCTGGCCAAACCGTCAATGATGTTAATATGTGGCCCTGAAACAGCCATCGGTTTAGTTGATGAAATTTTCACAAAACCGATTGATGTCACCGCGCGCTCAGAATCCTTTAAAAAAGAAATTGCCGTTGATTTAGCGGAAGGGGTTGAAACCTGTTCTTCATCAGGTATTGTCCTGGCGGAAATCTACTTTGCTGCAAAAGTTGCCACCAAACGATTTGTGGGGGTTTTGGTTCAAGGTAAAAATACGCCCTATGAATTCAGCGTTTCGCCCCGCACACTAACCCTTGAAATCAAAGGGCCGCTCAACATCATCAACAATCTTCAGCCGCAAAAGGATATACGTGTGTTCGTTGAACTCGAAAATCTTAAACCCGGCGTCTATGTCAGGCGTGCGGCGATTTCATTACCGGTGAAAACCACACTTGTCAGTGTCGAGCCGGAATTGTTTACCGTGAAGGTCATCGGTGATATACCGTAAAAAAAAAACAGAGGTTCAGGGTTCACCGTTCTGGATTTTGGGTTGTACCAGGCTTAATACCTTGTTGCATTAGTTTCATTGGTTGAATTGGTTTGATTGGTTAAATCTTAACCAATCGAACTAATCGAACCAATCAAACCAATTAAACAAAAAATGGTTTACCTGACACCTTTTATCTTTAACCATTGAACCCTGAACCTCTGAACCTTTGATACCTGAATATAGAAAAAGGGGTGAATATTATGCTTCTGGTAATTGATGTTGGCAATACGCATACGGTTTTGGGCGTTTATGAAGACAGCCAATTGCGGAATGATTGGCGGATTCATACCGAACGCAATACAACGGAAGATGAGTTTAATGTTTTGATAAACAGTCTTTTTTCCGCTGACAACATCCATCTGGATGATGTTGACCAAACCATTATTTCTTGTGTGGTTCCACCCATGGTCACAATTCTGGATGCTTTCTGCCGCAAATATCTGGGCCACCCGCCGCTATGGGTCGATGCTAAAAATTGTGCCGGAATGCCCATTTTGGTGAAAAATCCGGCGGAAGTCGGTGCCGACCGCATCGTTAACGCCGTCGCGGCGTTTCATAAATATCGCTCGAGCCTGATCGTGGTTGATTTCGGTACGGCGACGACATTTGACGCCATTTCAGAAAAAGGAGAATACATCGGCGGCGCCATCAGCCCCGGAATCGGGATCGCGTCAGAAGCGTTATTTAGAAAAGCCTCGAAGCTGCCGCGGGTTGAAATTTTTGTTCCACCGGCAAATGTCATCGGCAAAGATACGATCGGCAGCATTAAGTCAGGAATTATATTTGGCTATGCCGGTCTTGTGGACGGGATTGTCCGGCGCATGCAAATTGAGATGGGAACCGATCCGAAAGTTATTGCCACCGGTGGTCTGGCTGAGCTTTTATTTGATGTCTCCGAAACGATTGAAGCGGTCGAGCCGGCGCTGACGCTGGAAGGTCTGCGTGTCATCGCCAATCAGGCCT
>CBDUUO010000715.1:0-2036 GCA_965370395.1 uncultured bacterium | reverse complement strand
CTGCATCGGGTGCATAGCGCCTTTTATTCCGCACGGTACTGTACGCAAGTTGGGTTTTAAATACAATCGTTAGGTATGACGATTTTGACATAGTTAGTGGTAATCATGCGGGAGCGGCAGGGTCAGTTGATGTGTATTTGGGTATTGTTTTTTTGCGGGGGGGCGCTTAGAGGGTGCTGCTTTGGACATAGCCTTCCCTTATAGCATACCTGACCAAATCGGCGGTTTTTTTCAGTCCAAGTTTTTTAATGATTTTGGCGCGGTGATTGTTTACGGTGTAAATGCTGATAAACAAAAGTTCCGCAATTTCCTTACTCGATTTGCCTTCAGCGATGAGTTTCAAGACTTCCTTTTCGCGGTGGGTTAGGACCTCGGCCTTCAATTTTCCGCCGCTGCGATATAGCTGTATCAATTCAGATGTCAACTCTTTGAAAAAGGCATTTGACACGTAATTTTCACCATTGCGGATGGCGCCGATAGCATCAAAAAGTTCATCGCCGGTGGCCTCCTTAAGCAGGTATCCATCTGCACCCGCTGAAAAGGCGAGGCGGAGGTATTCCTTTTTTTTGTGCATTGTCAAGATCAAAACTTTAATATCGGGGTGGCTGATTTTTATCTCACGCGCTGCTTCGATCCCCCTAAGACCCGGCATGCTGATATCGAGCAGGACCATGTCGACATCATACTGTTTCAATACTCGGAGTAATTCAAATCCATCGGAGGCCTCAGCCACAATTCGCAAATCCTGTGACTCTTCTATGATGCGCTTAATGCCATCTCGCAAAAGGACATGATCATCAGCCAACACGATGTTATAAGAACCCATGGTTAATCTTCACTTCATGAAAAGGAATACTGAAAGCAATCCGGGTACCGATACCGACACTGCTGGATACGACAAGTTCGCCCCCGAGCATACGAACCCGTTCTTCCATGGCTTTCATTCCCAGCCCGCGATGAATACTGTCGGTCTTTTCTTTTGGCTTACCGATGAATCCTTTTCCGTCATCACTCAATTGAAAATTAATTCTCGAATCGTTTTTTTGAATAAGGATCGACACGACTTTGGCCTGAGAGTGTTTTTGAATATTGGTAAGTGCTTCTTGAAATATCCGGTAGATCAAAATTTTCGATTCTAATGGAAACAGCCTGTCAATTTTCTGCCCTGAAATCGAGACCTTGATCTGGGTATGTTTGGCAAAATCATCAGCAATCATTTTGATGGAGTCATCCAGACCAAAATCCTCCAAATAGGATGGACACAAATCCTGCGAAAGTCGGCGGACATTTTCGATGATTTGATCAACATAATCATTAGTGTCTTGGCAGTCGGTTTTCGCCCTCCACGGGTCTGTCGGAATCCTTTTTATAATGTTTCTAAGTTGTAACTTCAACACCGTGAGTGCTTGCCCCAGTTCGTCGTGGAGTTCCAAGGCGATTCGCCGCCGCTCTTTTTCCTGAGCTTCCAGCAAGTGGGATGGAAGCAAACGAAGCTTGCGCTCGGATTCTAATAGCGCCTGTTCGGCCCGTTTGCGCTCGGTCGTATCCATCACAATGCCTTCAATATAGCGCGGTTGCCCCGTATCATCCCGCAAAACGACCCAACGATCATAATTCCAGCCATAGGTTCCATCGGCTCTTCTGTACCGATATTCAGCTTCCCCATCGATCATTCCCGTAACAATTGAATCGCGTGCGGCTTTACGGACCTTCTGGCGGTCTTTCGGATGAATCCGTAACAATACGCTTTTTGAAGTAACTTCTTTGGCTTCGGCCTTTTCTGAACCGAGTAAATCAATAGCCGCTCTGTTAAAAAATAGAAACCTTCGCTTTTGCACATCAAAACGATAAATACCGCTACGCAGCCTTTTGGCAACTTTCATAAATGTGTCGAAAATCGCCTTGGCATGGGCCTCTTTGCGTTTATAGCCGGCCAATTCCGACTTTAACGTCTGGAAGGCACTTTCAAGATCTTCATAGGTTAGGTTTTTTCCCATCGGCTAATGCTCCATTGGGAAACAATCGGTGCCGGAGCC
>CBDUUO010000714.1:0-2037 GCA_965370395.1 uncultured bacterium | reverse complement strand
GAGGGCTGCCCTTTAGGAGGATTCCATTGGGGTGGCGAATTTTACATAACTTATTTTTATAATCTGTGTAATCTGCGTAATCTGCGGATATTTTTTTTAGATCATCTGTGTGTGTCTGTGTGGGTCCGTGGCTAATAAAAATTCCGCAATCCGCAATCTGAAATCCGCAATCACCTGGATCTGTCCTCTGACCTCTGTCCTCTGACTTCTGTCCTCTGTCTTCTGACATCTGACCTCTGTCTTCTGACATCTGCCCCCTGAAATCAATACATGCTGTCGATTAATTCGCAAAAGGCCTCATTGACAAACTGGCGCTTGACCTTCATGGTGGGCGTAACTTCTCCGTCTTCTTCGTAGAGTTTTTTGGGCAGGATGCAAAACTTCTTAACCTGTTCAACTCTTGCCAGCGACTCGTTCACAGCTTTGACCTCATCTTGAATCAGTTTTCTGATATCGTCATGTAGCGTCAGATCTTTGTAAGTTGAAAACTGGATTTTGTGATCCTGGGCATACTTGACCACATTGTCTTCATCAATCATAATCAGGCAGGTCAAATATTTGCGCCGATCGCCGATGACGACCGCATCATTAATATAGATGCTGGCCTTAAGCTTGTTTTCAATATACTGCGGCGTAATATTCTTGCCGCCGGCGGTAACGATGATATCTTTTTTACGATCGGTAATCTTTAAAAACCCATCCTCATCAAGCTCTCCCACATCCCCGGAGTACAGCCAGCCATCAACAATTGTTTCCGCGGTGGCTTCCGGGTTTTTGAAATAGCCTTTGAAAACACCCGGTGACTTCACCAGAATCTCGCCGTCTTCCGCAATTTTTACTTCTAACCCGGTTAGGGGTTGGCCGACAGCGCCGAACTTGACTCGCCCGATCCTGGACACTGTGGTCACGCCCGTGCCTTCGGTCTGGCCGTACCCCTCAACCAGATTCACCCCGATGGATTGATAAAAATGAAGGATTTCCGGTGCAATGGGTGCAGCGCCGGATATAGCCACCCGTATCCTGTCAAACCCCATGCGCTCCCTCAATTTTCGAAAAACGGCAAAATAGGCCAGCTGATAGGCAACCTCCAGATAAAAGGGCACCGGTTTAAAATCCATCTTCAAGCTGGCCCGTTTCTTACCGATTTTAAGCGCCATAAAGAAGATAAGCCGTTTAAACCAGGTGGCATCGGACATGCGAATCTGGATGGCGGAATAATATTTTTCCCATATCCGGGGCACCGCATGCCCCACGGTGGGTGAAATTTCCATCATGTTTTCAGCTACGGTATCCATGCTTTCAATGAAATTGACGATATGCCCGCAGGTGATGTGCCCCAGCACGGTAAACAGCTGCTCAAAAATATGGCACAGGGGCAAAAACGACAGGATCTCATCATTGGCGCTCATCGGATTATCCGTGGTGATGGCGTGTCCCATCCACAGACAGTTGCCATGCGTCAGCATGGCACCTTTGGGCGGACCGGTGGTTCCCGAGGTGTAAATAAGCACCGAAAGATCTTCCGGCTCGATCTGAGCAATACGCTCTGCAAACATCTCCGGATTTTCAGCCGCCACCTTTCTGCCGGTTTCAACCAACTCATCAAAGGTCATGACCATGGGATCTTTAAATTGGCGCAGGCCTTCGGTATCCCAGACGATAACCTTCTTTAGTTTGGGAACATTGTCTTTAAACCGCAGCCATTTATCCAGCTGTTCTTCATTTTCCACAAAGAAAAACCTGGGCTCTGAATTTTCAACAACATATTCAACCTGCTGCCATGCGCTGGTGGCATAGACCCCGGTTGTTGCCGCCCCGCAGCATTGAATGCCCAGGTCGGCAAAAACCCATTCGGGGCAGTTATCACCGATAATCGCAGCCGTGTCGCCTTTTTCAAGGCCCAGCGACATCAGGGCGCAGGCAACGGATCTGACCTGATCATGGTAATCGTTCCAGGATATGTCGTGCCAGAGGCCATGCTCTTTTTTGCGCATGGCCACCCGGTCGCCCCACTTTTCGACCGCTTTTAGAAATCTA
>CBDUUO010000713.1:0-2040 GCA_965370395.1 uncultured bacterium | reverse complement strand
GGTGGGCACTTCTGACCGCATTAAGGATTAGATTTTCAATTTTTAGCTTCATATTCAATTGACGCGTCGGGGTGTTTTTCCCGTTACGCCCGCGCAGGTGACTGTGTCGCAATGTCATTGCGAGGAAGTGAAACGACCGAAGCAATCCGATGCGAAGCATCGTCTCGAGCAACGCCGAGGGATCTATATTTTTTGGATGAGATCCTTCGATAAACTCAGGATGATCCGCCATGGCGGATCAGATTGCCGCGCTCCCTGCGGTCACTCGCAATGACCAAATGGGATTGCGACGTCGCCTTGCCGCTGGACGAAACTCAACATCAATACAACATATAAAAGGTTATAATGCGAATGCACCTGTGGAAAGTACTATGCCGATTGAAATTCAATGGAAGATAATTCTTTTTGGGAAACTCGAGAGGATATTCCCAAAAATTCTACACCGACCACCTGGTTTTTTTCATCATAGTCGAGAATAACACCGGGCTGAATCTCCTCAGACTCGACAATTCGAGCTTCATCAAGGCGAAAGTATAGTGCATCATTTTCCTTGTCTACCCTGATTCTCATGTTTCTTTTCTCCTTAACCGTCTATCAAAAAAAGCTGTAATGGCTCGGTTGGGATTAACATTGGCATTAATCACTACCCGCAACCAGCGATTTTCATATTCCGGAATCTTTTTAATATAATGACGAGTACCATCTTTACGATTCTCAATCTTATCTGGTGCCGTAATCGCTTGCTCAACCCATTTCGCAGGAATCTCCCGTTCCTCAAGCATCTTTTTGAAATGTTTGGAATATTCCATAGTAACAATTGGATATTTCGATGATGAATTGAAAAAGATTGGCGTTTTAAATTTTTGTGTTTACAGACTTTTTTGATTTCGTGATAGATAAGGGCTTTTCAATGCTAAGTCAAGCAAGTTTAATTTTCTAAATTATCGATTATTTTCGACTTTTGCAACAGATTACCAGCAAATACATCCTTCTAAAAAAATTATTTGCCTGAAATTTGCTTAAATGTTAAGTTTCAGCACCTTAAAAGGCGGGAAGCTAAAGCAAATTTTTACCTGCTGCTGATAAGGTAAGCACCTAATCGGTATTCCATATTAAAAAATTCATGAAATAAGGAGACAAATTGACTCTGAAAGAAAGCCGTGTCCTGGTCACAGGCGCATGCGGAACGGTTGGCAGAGAGCTGATTCGTCAGCTTTTATCCAAACAACAGGTTGGCGAGCTCATCGCTCTTGACAACAATGAAAGTGAGCTTTTTGCTCTTGAACATCGATTTGCCGAGTACGATCATGCAACTTTCTTTTTAGCCGATGTTCGCGACCGGGACAGACTCAACGACAAAATGCAGGAGATCGATTGGGTATTTCATACCGCAGCGTTTAAGCACGTCATTCAGTGTGAGCGCTCGCCCCTGGAAGCGGTTCAAACCAATATTTTAGGGGTTCAAAATATCATTTATGCCGCCATCGCAAACAACGTGGGGCGGGTCATCTTTACCAGTTCGGATAAGGCGGTCAATCCCACCAATGTCATGGGAACATCAAAACTGATGGGCGAACGCCTGATTACCGCAGCCAACAGCAACCTGCGTGGAGAAGGCCCCATTCTCACATCTACCCGGTTTGGCAATGTACTGGGTTCGCGCGGCTCGGTCATCCCCCTTTTTCACGACCAAATCCGCAGCGGCGGACCGGTCACATTGACCGATCCGGAAATGACCCGCTTTATCATGAGCATTGAGGAAGCGGTCCGGCTGGTCATCGATTCAGGGCTTCTGTGCAAAGGAGGAGAGGTGTTTGTCACCAAGATGCCGGCCATCCGCATACAGGATTTGGCCGAGGTCATGGTCGAAAACCTGGCACCGGTCTATGGCCACGAGGCCAAAGATATAAAAATCAAAATTATCGGCCACCAGCCGGGTGAGAAGTTATACGAAGAGTTGTTAAACATGGAAGAGACCCGACGCTCCTGGGAGCTGGCACGTTATTTCGTGGTTCTCCCGGCCTTCAGGGAAATTTACCG
>CBDUUO010000712.1:0-2046 GCA_965370395.1 uncultured bacterium | reverse complement strand
TTCAAAGAACAATTTGCAACCCTAAATATGCTATTTTTCAGGGCGGATTAATTAAAAACATATCATCAAATTTTAAAAAAATTAAATATTTTCATATACTTATGAAAATATTTAGACGAATCAAATTGACAATCCAGACCAGATTTGGTATCAATTATATATAATGATTTAATATACTTAAAATCATAAATGGCCGTTTTTTGCAATATTAAAACCTGGCCCAGAAAAAGCTGATATTGATAAAATCAACAACACCAACGCACACCCGGGTTAAATCTCCGGCGGCGCAAGTCCACATCGTTGGCCCGCTTATATTTCAGAACAAGCTGATGGCGTGGTACCTCCAGGAAAACACCGGTCTGACATGTGTATGCATCAATGAACTGGATGTTGAGGCATTTTCCAGCCAGAACGGTGAAAAGACCTCCCTGGTGCTGCTGGATTGCCTGGGAAGCAATTTCAGTAACTTATGGTCCACTATCCGATCGCTCTTCGATTCCGGTTCTAAAGGATATTATGTCGCCATCTTTAATATGGCGGCCGGGCAGCCGCTTGCAAACGACCTGGTTAAAAAAGGTGTCCGGGGTATTTTTTACAACAATGACCCGCTTGCGAATCTCTCCAAAGGGGTGCCGGCCATATTGAACGGAGAGCTGTGGTTTTCCCGCAAAGATTTGATGAAATGTATTCTTGACTCCAATACCGACAACCAACTGGCAATGGATCTCAAGGCATCGCTGACGACCCGGGAGAGAGAAATCCTGATTCTGATCGCTTCCGGAATCAACAACAGCCAGATCGCCGAAAATTTGAACATCAGTCGAAATACGGTAAAAACGCATCTTTACAACATCTATAACAAAATAAAAGTTCCCAATCGGCTCCAGGCAGCCCTGTGGACGGCGAAACATTTATAAAAATGCCTAAAGTGCACTAAAGTTTGAAGTGCCTAAAGTTGAGGTGTCGCTCGCGCAGCGCAGGCGCTTGCGCCGCGTGTTGCTCCATCTATTATTAAAACGATAGAATTCCTTAACTTTAGTCACTTTAGATCACTTTGAACTTTAGTTCACTTGCTTGTTATGAAATAGTGGGTGTTTAGGGCCTTTGAAAGCGTATTCTAAGCCTGTTGTGCGACATATTTAATACAATTCTAGTATCCCCCTGAGCAATTTTCTTGAACCGATCTCAAAAATGCATCTAATCCACCTGCGGCGGACAAGCGCCCAATTGTTTCCTGCTGCCGCGCATCTGCGAGTATGCGAATTTTGGTTGGGGTGCGCTACCGAATCAGCGGATTGAATTCTAAACATTATTGTTGTCAAAAACCAAATTTAAGGCTATGAGGGATAGAATCAAAACATTTTCTTAACGAATATCGTGCGGGGCCATTTGTTAGGAACCTGTTTTCCCTCCGGCGGTTTTCCACTGAGAATGCAAAGGATTATCATCGTGATTGAAAAAAGAAAGGTGGAAAGATTTGATCTTCAACTGGAAGCCTTTATATCATTACCCGGCGAAGCCTCTCATGCCGATAAGGGAAACCTGGTCACCAGAGATATCTCGATGAACGGTGTCTTTCTGATAACCGACACGCCGCTGCCGGTTGACGCAAAAGTTAACGTGGATATGATCCTTACGCTGGGTGGAATAAAAAAGCAGGACTCGCAACAGGCATGGATCAAGGCTTCCGGGAAAGTACTACGAACGGACAATCAGGGGATGGCAGTCGGTTTTGATGACAAGTCCCGGATTCTGCCGCTTTCAAAGAAAGGTGATTAAAGTTAACACTCAGGAGCCTATGGAACCAAAGTTAATCGGTGTAAGCCAAAATATTCAAAGAATAAAAGCGCTGATCGATCAGATTGCCGATACGAGTCTGAATACCATCATTTATGGCGAAACCGGCGTCGGCAAAGAACTTATCGTTCAGAGCCTGTACCATAAATCCAACCGCATCGGCAAGCCGTTCGTAAAAGTAAATTGCGCGGCTTTACCGGACACCCTGCTTGAAAGTGAGATGTTCGGTTACGAGCAGGGCGCCTTTAC
>CBDUUO010000711.1:0-2046 GCA_965370395.1 uncultured bacterium | reverse complement strand
TCAATCTTTACAAGACAGTGAAAATATTCCAATACAATTTTTTTGCCACAAAATGTCGTAGATCCGCCTCTGGAGGACACAAAAATAACACCTAAGATTCTAATAAACACCCAGATCCCGTAAAATATCATTGATGCCGAGTTTTTGGAGTTTTAATCTTAAAAATTCGGAAATGGTCGGCTGGACGGGCCTCACCTTGAGGAACATTTTGACTTCTCGGGGTGTCTGATGGCCCTTTTTGACATTGCACGGCTTGCAGGCCGCAACACAATTTTCAAAATTGGATTTGCCTCCTCTGGACTTTGGAATAATGTGATCGATGGTAAGCCGGCGTTTTGTGGCGCCGCAATAAGCGCATTTAAATCCATCTCTGATAAAGACATTTTTTTTGCAAAAAGCCACACCGGTTCGGTAAATAGTGCGGATTAGCTTAATTAAACGCATCACTGCCGGAATCTTGAATACCGCACCGCTGGAACTTCTCACGATTTTTGCGGAATCTTTTAATACTTCAACCTTGCCTTTCGCCTGCAGACAAATGGCCCGCTTCCAGTCAACTACATTTAAATACGTGTAATCTGCATTTAGCAAAATACAGTGTGCCATCCCATACTCCTTATTTCAACCCCGAGATAATGCTCCTTATTCATCGACCCCCTATCAGACACAGATCAAAACCCGCGCGAATTCAGCTGTTACATCTAGAACCTATCTCAAAAATATGAGATGGGTTCTAAAAAAATTCTAATATAGCCCGGTCCAAAAATCAATCCCATATTGCGGAGAATCAAAATATGTACGGATACCGGTGTATTCGGACAAACCTTAAATCCTTATTTCCGTTCCGGCTTCGCCTTTTACCGCCGAAACGATTTCTTCGATTGAAGTGATGACGGCACGCTTACCGTTGTTTCGGATAAACTGAATAGCGGCTTCTACCTTCGGAGCCATGGATCCGGCTGGGAAATGACCTTCTGTTATATATCTCTCTGCCGCTTTGATGTTTATTTTGCGTAAAAATTTTTCATCGGGCGTGCCAAAATTCAGCGCGACACCGGCCACGTCGGTCGCAATCAAAAAGATATCAACACCCACTTCCTCGGCCAGTTTGGCGCTGGCCAGGTCTTTATCGATTACGGCATCGACCCCCTGAAAGGCCCTGCCCTCCCGCACCACCGGTATGCCGCCGCCGCCGCAACAGATCACGATAAAATCGGCATTGATCAGTTTTTTAATTTCGCGTTTTTCAATGATTGTCACCGGTTTGGGGGACACCACCACGCGCCTGAAGCCTTTAGCGGTTTTGATTACCGGATAACCCGACGGCGCGTCTTTTTTGCGCTTATACGCCGGTCCGATCGGTTTGGACGGGTCTGAAAAGACGGAGTCATTTTCATCGACGACAACATAGGTGATCAGGCTGATCAGCGGTTTGACGTGGATGCCCAGATCCATGAGCTCGCTGTCCAACGTGGATTCGATCATATACCCGATTTGCCCCTGGGTTTGGGCGACCAGAATCTCAAGGGGTAATTTGGGCACTTCCCGACAGCTTTCCTGCTGAAGCAGGAGATTGCCGACCTGTGGGCCGTTGCCGTGGGTGATAATGATGCGATAGTCCTGTGATAGTTTGGCGATCTGCCGGATGGGTACGGCCAGGTTTTTAAACTGCTGGGCCACCGTGCCTTCTTCTCCCTTGCGCATGAGCGCATTGCCGCCAAGGGCCACCAGCAGGATCGGCTTTTGGGTCTCTTGCATGTTACTTCTTCCTGCCTTTCTAAGAAAAATTCGCCACAATCACTGGGTTCAGAGGTTCAAAGGTTCTGGGTTCAGAGGTTCAAAGGTTCTGGGTTCTGGGTTCTGGGTTCAGAGGTTTAAAGGTTCTGGGTTCAGAGGTTCAACGTTTGCATATTAGGTTTAAGACAAATCATTCTTTTGTTTAATTGGTTTGATTGGTGAAACAGTTTTATTAGTTTGATTGGTTTAATTAGTTGTATTTGTTAAAGCGAACCAATTGAACCAATTGAACTAATCCAACCAATGGAA
>CBDUUO010000710.1:0-2047 GCA_965370395.1 uncultured bacterium | reverse complement strand
TTTGCCCTTCCTGCAGGAGAAAAAACATCCGGCTCTGGAAATGGATCCGCTGATCAGAGGATAAAAAAAACAGTTGCGGGTGTACGGGTTGCGGGTATACGGGTTACGGGTTACGGGTTGCGTGTTTAAATGATCGAATACGCAATTCGTAATCTTAACCCGGAACCCGCAACACGCAACTCGTAGAGAAGGAGATAAAGATGGCATTAACCGGTATTCAGATTTTCAAATTACTGCCCAAAACCAACTGCAAGGAGTGCGGGGTTCCAACCTGTCTGGCATTTGCCATGAACCTGGCCTCCGGCAAGGCGGAACTGGACAGTTGCCCATATGTCTCTGATGAGGCCCGGGAGCAACTGGCTGAAGCTTCAGCACCGCCGATCCGTCCGGTCGCCATCGGAAAGGGCGTTCGTGCCGCCACTGTGGGGGGGGAAACCGTTCAGTATCGTCATGAAAAGACCTTTTACAATCCCACCCTGCTGGCTGCCACCATTGCATCCGATATTGCGGATTCGGATCTTGAAACGAAACTGAGGTCCTGGAATGCATTTCAGTATGAACGGGTCGGATTGAATCTCCGGCCGGAACTGGTGGCACTTAAAGATGTCAACGGCGACAAAGATGCATTTGCCAACGCCGCCAAAAAAATTGCCGAAACCTCTGAGTTCAATCTGGTGCTGATGACCGAAGATCCCGGCGTGATGAAGGCGGCTGTCGAGGTTTGCGGGTTCAAGCGACCGTTGATGTATGCCGCCACCGACAACAATGTGGATGACCTGGGTGCGATGGCCAAAGAACAAAATTTGCCTTTGGCGGTACGGGCCGATTCGGTGGAAGGTCTGGTCCCTCTGACCGAAAAACTCACCGAGATGGGGGTGAAAGACATTGTTCTGGATCCGGGCTCCAGAGAAATTAAGCAGGCCCATCAGGATCAGGTGGCCATCCGTCGGGCGGCTTTAAAAGACCTGAACCGCTCGGTGGCTTATCCGACCATTACCTTTCCCAGCGAGATGGCCTCAAATCTGGACATGGAAACCCTGATCGCCGGAACGTTTGTGGCTAAATACGGCGGCATCGTTGTGCTTTCGGATTTTGCCGGCGAAAGTCTGTTTCCCCTCCTGCTGGAACGCTTAAATATTTTTACCGATCCCCAGCGGCCCATGACGGTAACCGAAGGTATTTATGAAATCAATAATCCGGATGAAAATTCAGCGGTAATGGTTACGACCAATTTTGCGCTAACGTATTTTATCGTTTCCGGTGAAATCGAAGGCAGCCGGGTTCCTGCCTGGTTGCTGATCAAGGATTCAGAAGGGCTTTCGGTAATGACCGCCTGGGCAGCCGGCAAATTTGCCGGTGATGAGGTCGGCATGTTCGTCAAGAAATCCGGAATCGCAGACAAGATCAAGCATCAGGAACTGATTATTCCGGGTTATGCCGCGGCCATTGCCGGGGATGTTGAGGAAGAATTGCCAGGTTGGGCGATTACGGTGGGGCCCAGAGAGGCGGCTCATATCCCTGGATTCCTCAAGGCAAAATAAAGTAACATGGAATGTTGGAATACTGGAACAATGGAATAATGGTCAAAACCGATTAGAAAAAGACCTGCATATTGTTTAAGAAAATCTTTGGATTTGGGGAAACAGCATCTTGCCAAACTCTAAGCTTTTTAAATTCTCTATTGATATTTTTTCGTTCCATGGTTGGTATATCTCATGGATTGTGATATTTTTCAACGAGATGAAATAGTAACCCAATATTCCATCATTCCACTATTCCATTATTCCAATTGTGAGCGAAGCGAACTAAGTTCCATGAGGGAGGGTGTATGTATTTAATCGGAGAAAGTTTAAACGTCATATCTAAAAAGATCGGCACCGCTTATAAAGAACGGGATCCCAAACCGATCCAGGAGGAAGCCCTTTTCCAGAAGGAAAAGGGAATGGATTACATTGACATTAACCTCGGTCCGGCTAAAAAAGACGGCCACGAACTGATGCCCTGGGTTGTGCAGACCGTTCAGGAAGTTGTCCCGGATATACCCCTG
>CBDUUO010000709.1:0-2048 GCA_965370395.1 uncultured bacterium | reverse complement strand
AGAATGTTTGAGTTTGGAAATTGAAAATGGAAGACTATTTCAACGACATGTTTCCGCGAGACGACCATGGTCCGGGGTTTGAAAAATATTTAGCAGAACCGATAGATGACTATGCAATTGCCTATATCGAAAGTATTTTCGCTAAACCGATTTCAGAGCTTTTAACGTACGGCGCCGATCTGATAGAAATTGCAGCGTATATCTTTACGCACAAAGCAATCTGTGAATTCAGTTATGAAATGCAGTGCCTTGTTTTTGATTTGTTGCCGAGATGGTACATTGCGCAAACACCTTTTCGAGGTGAAATTTACCCGGAAGCCACGATTGATTGGGATATTTGGATGGAACATTGGGAGCATCTCGCAACTTTTTTTGAAGATAAAACAAGTTAGTATCTTAGTTGTGAATTCTTTGCATTTTATGAAAAAACTTTTTTATCACGAAAGCACGAAAGGAAGAAAACACGAAAGAAAAGAAAAATTTCGTGCTTTCCAAATTTCGTGTTTTCGTGATTAATCATTTTTGGTTCCGGCCCGTTGGGCTTACGCCCCGGAGGGAATGCTGGTTACGCTTTTCGTCTGAGAAGCGCCTCGCGCATACGGGAATAGCGGTATAAGGCCCCCATGGCGCGGGCAGATCGTTCCGGACTCGGCAGAATTGCGATTCCCAGATCCTCTAACTCACGAATAAACTTTTCGCTGCGCATTAAAAACGATGACCCCAGCAGCGGCTTTGCATGGGCTGCGGTTGCATCGGCCAACCGCCTGCAAAGCCTCATAACGAATTCTTCAAATTCGGCCAGAGACGCAAATATCGGTGAATCGGTCTTGTCCAAAAGGCGCTCAAAATTGTCCGCCATAAATAGAAAGTACATCAAAATACCATCAACCTCACGATCTTCCAACAGGATCTTGGGGATATGCAAGAGAATATCATCGAGGCTGCGAAAATAGGTCGTATCGATTGGATTGTTTAGCGAACCGGTGTGAGGGAGCCGTTGTTGTAACTTTTCTCGTGTCTGGGGCGATAAGGGCGGCAGTTTCAAGCCGACGCGATCGGCCGCATCGGCCGCTACCGCACCGGGTCCTCCGGAATGGGTAAAAACCACAACGCGGTTGCCTTTCATCAGCGGCTGGCTGCCCAGGGCCCAGCAGAAGTCAAACAGTTCCTCGACCGAAAAAGCCCGCACGATCCCGCACTGCCGAAAGACGCCGTCATGAATCGCATCCGACCCGGCCAGCGCTCCCGTATGGGACCATCCGGCTCGCCCGCCCGCCTCGGTACCCCCCACATACAGCGCAACGATCGGCTTGCGTTTTGAAACCGCCCGAGCAATCCGCACAAATTTTTTGGGCTGCTGGATGCCCTCGATATAGAGTCCGATGACCCGCGTCCGCTCACACCCTGCCAGGTATTCCATACAATCGACCAAATCGATGTTCGCCTGGTTGCCGACACTGAAAGCCTGGCTGAAACCCAAACCGAATTTTTCCAAATGATAAAACATCTGGGTAACAAAGCTGCCGCTTTGGGAGACCATCCCAATAAAGCCTTCCATCGCAGCCGAATAGTGAAATACGGTTGTGTTAACGCGATGCCCGGGATTAATGATCCCAATGCAATTGGGCCCTAAGAATCGTATGCCGTATTGTTCGGCAATGGCAATTAATTCATTTTCTCGCTGGCGGCCTTCTTGTCCTGCTTCCCGGAAGCCGCCGGAAATAATAATCGCCTGGCGGATACCTTTCTGACCGCATTCCTGCAACACCTGTGAGACGATGGCAGTGGGCACCACGATCACCGCCAGATCCGGTACCAACGGAATCCGGCGGACGTCTTTATATGCCTTAAGACCCAGGACCTGACCTAATTTAGGATGTACGGGAAATACCTCACCCTGAAAGCCCAAGGAAATCAGATTGCTCAAAATGCGGGTCCCCATGTTTAGCATATTGTTGGACGCACCAATGACGGCGATATATTGAGGATGCATGAGCTGATATAATGATTTTTTTGCCGAGTTGGGCACGACACTCCTTAAAGGGGGG
>CBDUUO010000708.1:0-2048 GCA_965370395.1 uncultured bacterium | reverse complement strand
TCCCTTGCCTGGCTGCTTTCGCTGATGACATTGCAAAAGCTCTATGCCGACGAGGTTCTTAAACAGTCATCGTCCCCGAAAGCCGCTTAGGTAAAGGATCAGCCGTGCATATCGCGATGCTCTCGCCCATTGCCTGGCGCACACCACCGCGACATTATGGGCCCTGGGAAAACGTGGCCTCCCTTTTAACCGAGGGGCTGGTAGCGCGCGGTCATGATGTAACCTTGTTTGCAACCGCGGATTCGCAAACCAGCGGCACGCTGCATGCCGTTTGCCCGCGGGGCTATGAAGAAGACCGCTCACTCATACCAAAAGTCTGGGAGTGCCTGCACATTTCAGAACTCTTTGAGCATGCCGATGCATACGACATGATCCACAACCATTTTGATTTCCTGCCTCTGACTTATACTGGCCTGACCGCCACCCCGGTAGTGACCACCATTCACGGCTTTTCATCGCCCGGGATTCTGCCGGTTTACAAGAAATACAACGGCAAAGCGTTCTATGTTTCCATCAGCGATGCCGATCGATCGCCGGATCTTGATTATATCAAAACCATCCATCACGGCATTGATATCCAGCAGTTTGATTTTCAGCCCGCCCCGGACGATTACCTGCTTTTTTTCGGGCGCATTCACCAGGACAAAGGGACCCGCGAAGCCCTGAACATCGCCAGGGCCTGCAGTAAAAAGTTGATATTGGCGGGCATCATCCAGGACCAGGTCTACTACGATCAATATGTCGCCCCTCACATAGATAGCGACAAGGTGATTTATGCCGGCAGCGCCGGGCCCGCTGAGCGCAACCGGCTGCTCGGCAAAGCCTGCGCGCTATTGCACCCAATACAGTTTGATGAGCCTTTCGGTCTGTCCGTTATCGAATCCATGGCCTGCGGTACGCCCGTGATCGCCTTTGATAGGGGCAGCATGCCTGAACTTATCGAAAACGGCAAAAGTGGTTTTTTGGTCAACAACGTGGACGAGGCCATTGAGACTGTTGCACGTATTAAAGAGATTGACCGCGCATACTGTCGTCGCCATGTTGAACGGCATTTCACAGTCGACCGCATGATCAATGAATACATACAAGTCTATGAAATGATTCTTGACTCTGAAAGACTGTAGAATGGCCTCGAAAAATCTGAAACAGCTAGCCGGTACCGGTGGCCTAAGATTTTAAAATGATTTTATAGGACAGACCACTATGAAAACTCATAATCCAATAATAACACGTTTTAAAAAAAACCCCATACTGACAAGCAAGGATGTGCCGTATCCAGTAGCTACAGTTCACAATGCGGGCATCGTCAAACACAACGATCGTTACATTATGCTTTTCAGGTCGCATCTGCTAAACGGGCGCTCCATCATCGGCAGGGCCGACAGCGAGGATGGTTTTTCATTTACGGTTCATCCCAAACCCTTTCTGATACCTTCAACGGACAATGTTTTTGCCGAATATGAAGCATTCGGAGTCGAAGACATGCGGATTTCCCGGGTAGAAAACGAGTACCTGCTGACCTATAGCGCCTATTCCCGTCACGGCGTGCGGATTGCCCTGGCGCGCACCAGGGATTTTGAAAAAGTGGAACGTATTGCGCTGATCACCCAGGCCGACCTCCGCAACGTGGTCATTTTCCCTGAAAAGTTCGGCGATCGGTATGTGCGTTTGGACCGGCCACATTCCGAAATTTCGTCCTGGTCGATCTGGATTTCCTATTCTCCTGACCTCGTGCACTGGGGCGATTCCCGGGTGATTATGAAGCCGGTGGCCTATCACTGGGATGAAATGAAAATCGGGCCCGGGGCACCGCCATTTAAAACCGACAAGGGCTGGCTTCATATTTATCATGGCGTTTTTAAGACAATGTCCGGAGCAGTGTATCGACTCGGCGCGGCCTTACATGACCTTGATGATCCGGCCAACATCATCGGCGTTTCCGATCAGTGGATATTGCAGCCTGAGGATCCTTGGGAGGTAATTGGCTATGTCCCCAATGTTGTCTTTACCTGCGGCGCTGTTCCGGAAGACGACGGTACGGTAAAAAT
>CBDUUO010000707.1:0-2056 GCA_965370395.1 uncultured bacterium | reverse complement strand
TTGCTTCGCTGCGCTCGCAATGACAGCTTGGCAGACTTTTTACGAGTTCATCAAGTTTGATTAAACGAAAAGGCGATATTTTGGTACACCTCAATTTCCTGACGTATTCAAAACATATCTTTGGGAAGGAGGGCACCATCTTGAGCCTTCCATTATTGCAATTCCATCAAAAGTTGACCTGTTTTTTCTTGACTCTGATCTTCAATTTTTTTATTTATATGAAATCGCAGATCCATTTGGACACGTCAGCTTTGGGCTCTGTTCATTTTGGGTGAAACTCCTCAAAATCAGGATAGTCTACTATTTCTAACTCGGCTCACCGGATACAGAATCTCACCTGTACGGTCCCTCTCTAGTTGAGCGATCGCTGAAAATTAAAATCTGTCGTGGAATTCTTTGCGTATCTTCGCAAAGAAGATTCGTTGGCACTGGACGACGGATAACTATTCGCACCAGTATCTTCAATCCATCCAGAATTTAGTTATGGTTAGTCTTTATAAAGATACAGGATTGGACGTATATGAGCGGGTGCACTATTCTGATTTAGAACACGTCCGTGAGGTTGAACAAATTCTTGAATGGTATACCCAAGAAAATACCCGGGTTTTGGATATTGGTTGCAGTGGGGGATTGCATGCGCTGGAGTTTGCCAAACGGGGCTATTTTGTAACCGGAGTAGACATTGAGCCTTCAGCGATCAAACGGGCCGAAAGAAGATGCCAGGAGCCGATGCTGCATGCCTGCTTTCAGGCACTTGACATTGAAAATGATGACATCTGTTGCCTGGGAAAATTTAATCTGATTTACAGCATTGGCAATACGGTCTCTCATTTCAATAAGTATCGGCTCTACAATACCTTGCTTAAAATTAAGCACTGCCTGGATGAAAACGGCATCGTTCTATTCAACGTATTTATGCTCGAATCACCCTTTCGATGCGAAATTCATGCGGATCAGTTCAAGATCTTCTGGCGCAGGGAACTTGATAAAAGAACCGGTAAAATCAAAATGTGCGGTAATTTTCTAAAATTTGGTGTGACCGAGTATTTTGATGTTTGGGGATACTACATGTATGAGATACAGGATTTGCTGCAAGTATTACGGTTTGAACAAATTGATTCCTCCATAAAGCCCAACTTTTCGAGAATAGAATCCCGCCTGCCAAATGCCCCGAGTCTTTATTTTCGCGCCCGCAACTAAGAAATAGACATACGGCACATTTATTTTTGGGGTATAGTTTATCGTTTTTTGGCCGCAGGGCCTGCGAAATATTTGGGCACAAAATGTTTGAGCTTTTCTACGGGTAGTTCAGCCTCTGCTAAACACGCTTCGATTTCCTTGAGAACCTTTTGGCCATCCTGGTAGCTTAAATAGCGCATCAGCCGATCTTTATGAACGATTCCCAAAGAGCGCCCCAGAAGCGTGAGAATCGATTCAACCTGAAAAGGCCAATGAGGCCTCTCCGGCGAAAAGACCGACTGACACCCCGTACAATACAGGGCCATGATTTGGGCACCGGTCTGCTCTGCCTGCTGCAGCCGTTGGGTGCGAAAATCCACTCCCGGCTTTCCGATAGTCGCCATGGCCGATCCGCCACAACAGAGAGCCCTCTCCCGGTTGTGCTTCATTTCAACGATCTGGATTCCGGGTATCGCGTTAAGCAGTTTCCGTGGAGATTCCGACCCTGGTTTATCACCCCGGACCAAATGGCAGGCATCATGGATCGTAACCGTAGCTTCTATTGGCGCGAAGGAACCGAGCTTATCCAAATGATCGGCTAAAAATTCGGTAACAAACCGCCAGGTCCAACTCGTTTCCGGTTGGTGTAAATCGAAAAAATCACTGCAGGTTGGACAGAGAAAAACCACCGTTTGCGGAGAAAAGGCATTGAGTCCATCCACTAAGTCGACAAAATTATTTGTCGCCACCTGATGGTTTCCCGCCCGCAGGTTTGTATCGCCGCAGCAATAGTCGACACCGCCTAAGGCCTGGACCGTCGGATCAAAACGGCGTATCAAATCCAAGGCCGTCAACACCAAATCCGGTTGCATGATTC
>CBDUUO010000706.1:0-2058 GCA_965370395.1 uncultured bacterium | reverse complement strand
CCAGGCCTATCGCACGATGGCCATTTTTATTGCGGTGGCTTTATTCACGCATATCTTTTTCATGTACAATGATATTTTTATCCACTACTGGTACGGAGCCACCGAAGCCCTTGACGTCCTGGCTATCACCTTTAAAGACTATGCGTTGGCGCATGCCTTTGAGGTGGCCGCTCCATTGCTTGGTGTGATTCTTCTCTTAAACAGCAAGGTGCGAAAGAGCGCGGGGGCCATGGTCAGCAGTTGCCTCCTGATTGTTGCCGGGATTTTTGTCCATCGCTTTTTGCTGATGCCGGGAGCCTTTGACAGAGTGCCGCTGACCATTGCCCCCCTTGGCATGCAGAATACGGAATGGTCGGTTCCCATTGCTTCGGGACAATACGGACCCCTGATGAACACCTTTGTGACCGAATGGCACTATTTTCCGAGCGCAATTGAAATGGCCATCTTTGCCGGCGTTCTGGCTTTTGTCTGTTTTGTTATCATTTTGGCCATTGACCGGTTACCCATTGTGAATGTGGAGAAAGCCGAAGCATAATGGGCGGATCGATCGATGTGCAAAGGCTTCAGGCTCTGTCCAGGTTATTTAGCTATCCTGAGCAGTGGCCTGAGGCCCGGGATTTGGACCCAGTTTCCCCGGAAGGTGAACGGCGGCGGGATTTCTATGAAAAGAAAGATTTGCAGGCTTTACAGGCAGCCTATGTCAGGCTCTTTGTCAACGCACTGCCGGAAATTCCCTGTCCACCCTACGGGTCCTTTTATCTTGAAGGCACGTTGATGGGGGCATCCACCGTGCGGCTCAATAAATTATATAATGAATACGGATTTGAAACCGATGAACTGGCCGATCACATCGCTGTAGAGCTGGAGTTTCTGGCCCTTCTGACAACCCTTTCATCTCATAGTCAGGTGCATGAAGATTATGAATTCCTCTTAAATCACTTGCGGCAATGGACTCCTGTTTTTTTTGAGCAGGTGGAAAAAAATGATCAAACCGGGTTTTACCGGGATGTTTCCAGGTATGCCAAAAATATTATTTTTAATTAAATATTTTTTGAATGTATAGGGGTCAAGTCTTCGATTGACTTTTAATGATCGACCTGCTAACGTAATTACATGAGCAGGCCATTGCGGATTGAATATCCCGGAGCATGGTATCATGTCATGAATCGAGGTCGCCGGAGCGAAACAATTTTTTTCGAGCAAAAAGATTACCATCGGTTTATCGACCTGCTCATAGAGTCTTGTGAATTGTGGAATATCCGCATCAGCGCCTATTGCCTCATTCCGAATCACTATCACCTGCTCATCCAGACACCGGATGGCAACTTATCCAGGAGCATGCGTCACATTAACGCAGTTTACACACAACGTTATAACAGGGCTCACGGTTATGATGGGCAATTATTCCGCGGAAGGTTCAAATCTATTTTAGTCGACGGCGACACCTATCTACTACAGTTAGTTCGCTATATTCATCGAAATCCGTTAAGGTCGAATCTTACCAATGATATGGATAATTATAAGTGGTGTAGCCATGTGGGATATATTTCTAAGGCGGCAAAATGGAACTGGCTGTATAAGGATTTTATTCTTTCGATTCTTTCTTCAGAACAAATTGATCAGATGCACGCCTATAAGCGCTTTGTCCGCTTAGACGATAGCGAAGAAATACTGCAGGTGTTTGAAAGCCCAAGATGGCCACCTTTTATAGGTGGTATGCAATTTCTCGACTGGGTCAAGAGGACTTTTTTTGAGAAGAAGCGAGAAAAAGAGGTTCCGGATTCCGTGCACTTGGCACCGAATCTATCACGAATAAAAGCGGTGGTATGTGATAATTACAATATCCAAGAGTCAATTTTACAAAAGGCCCGCAGGGGCGTTTCCAACGAGCCAAGAGATGTGACAATATATTTAGCTCGAATGCTTCGACAGGAAGGATTGCGAGAGATCGGCACGGAATTTGGTCTCAGCAACTATAGTTCAGTCAGCAGTGTGATCGAACGGGTGAAATCTTTGATGATGAAGAATCACAAGTTTTGTTCCCGGGTGGAAGAAATG
>CBDUUO010000705.1:0-2065 GCA_965370395.1 uncultured bacterium | reverse complement strand
TCAACATTCTATATTCGATATTCTGCGGTTCTATGTTTTCTGACCCCTGAACCTCTGAACCTTTGAACGCTGAACCTTCGAACCAGATACAAGGCACTTAATCATGTCCTATCTCGTGCTTGCGCGCAAATACCGTCCACAGACTTTTAGCCGGGTTATTGAGCAGGATCATGTGACCCGCACCCTGTCCAATGCGATATCCTCCGATCGTGTTGCCCATGCAGTACTTTTTGCCGGACCCCGAGGAACCGGAAAGACCACGGTCGCCCGGATACTGGCTAAAGCGATGAATTGCAAAGAAGGGCCGATTCCCGCACCCTGCAACGAATGCCGGTCATGCAGGGAAATCACCTCCGGTAACGCCGTCGATGTGTTTGAAATCGATGGCGCTTCGAACAACAGCGTTGACCAGGTTAGAGAGTTGCGCGACCATATCAAGTATATGCCCGCCCACAGTATGTACAAGATCTATATTATCGATGAAGTCCACATGCTCAGCATGCAGGCTTTCAATGCCCTGCTAAAAACGCTCGAAGAACCGCCGCCCCACGTCATGTTCATATTTGCGACAACCGAACCGCAAAAAATTCCGATAACGATTCTTTCTCGGTGCCAGAGACACGATTTTCGGCGCCTCAGTCTGAAATCGATGATTCAGCATATGGCTTATATTTGCCAGGAAGAAGATTTCAAAATACCGCAAGAAAGCCTAATCCTGATTGCGCGAGAAGCCACCGGGAGCATGCGGGATGCGTTGAGTTTGCTCGATCAGGTCCTATCGTGTTTTAAAGGTTCGGTGGGCCATGATCAGGTCCTGGAAATTTTAGGCGTCATTGACCGAAAAGATGTGTTCGATCTTTGCAGCACCATCCTGCAGGGAGATATTGCCGTCATATTGGATGCTCTGGATAATTGTTACCATCGCGGACATGACTTGAAAAAGCTCTATGCGAATTTACTTGAACATTTGCGGAATCTGCTGATTGTTAAAATGGGACAGAATGTCGGCAAATTGGTCGATCTTCCGGATAATGAACTCGCTCAGATGGCCGAACAAACCCGGGAGGTACCTTTTGCTGTTTTGAACCAAATTTTTGACTATCTCTTCCGGGTGGAGGCTTCTATCCGGCTGTCTTCCGATCCCAAACTCGCACTCGAAATGGCCTTTATTCGGCTGCACCAGATGAAACCGGCGTTGCCGATTGATGTGCTTATTGATAAACTGGATCTTTTGAGACAGGAGATTCACAACTCGCCGGGCGGCGGACTTGCGGAGCAGAAACCGGATGTGAAACCGCCGTCGCCTGAGTCGGGACAACAAATGGAAAATGGGCCTTTAGATTCAACACCGGATCCGTCGCCTTCAGCATCGGAACCGCCGGCCGCCGCAGATGACACTTTGAAAGATCTGGATGCCACCTGGAGTCGGCTTTATGAAATAATTGCCCAAAAAAATCCATCGCTGGGGGCGAGTTTATCCAGATGTCGCCTGAAGCAAGTGTCAGCCGATCATATCGAAATTGAAGTGTGCGGCAATGGATTTACCTTGAACATGCTTCAGCGTGAAAAAAATAAGGCCATCTTAAAGAAGATTTGCACGGCGTATTTTGGAGAAGCAAAAAACGTTGTGCTGACAACCTCATCTGAACCGGACGATGAGAGCCCAAAAAAAAAATCCCAAAATGACCACCTTCTAAAGCAAAAAGCGTTAAGCCATCCATTGGTGGCGGATGCCATAGAGATTTTTAAAGGTAAATTAATAGATGTCAAAATACTTAACGGGTGATAACTAATGGTCGGGGAGTTTTTCCGTCATGCCCGCGTAGGCGGGCATCCAGCTTTTTCAGCAAAACATTTCTGGATTCCCGCCCTTCGCGTGAATGACAATCTTGGAATGAAGAAGTTCCCCGACCCCTTGAATTATATTACGCGGTTATTCAGAAAGAACAAGTGGTATTGAATGTCGGAGCGGCTTCCAGCCGCGGCAGTTGTATTAGCGGCTGGTAGCCGCTCCCACAGATAGTTTATGTAATGGTAACATGGACTTTACAGATAAGCCGGTTGT
>CBDUUO010000704.1:0-2068 GCA_965370395.1 uncultured bacterium | reverse complement strand
GGCTTCCAGCCGCGACTGTTGAATTCGCGGCTGGAAGCCGCTCCCACAAAGAGTTTATCTAATGACAACTTGGACTTTCCAGATAAGCAGGTAATTAAATTTGAGATTTACCTGACTTGACAATCGCCAATTATGATATCTGCAATATTAGCGGAAGTTGGATATCTCAATGTATCGATAGCGGGGTGATATTTGGATTTTCGGGAGCTGTCTTTAGACGTTCTTGACTCGCAATTTGTTGAGTGATACTTAGTATCATAATTATTTAAGGCGTGTTTAAAAATATCTACCCGCAAGCGCGGAGGATAAATGATTTAATCACTTAGAAGCCTCAGCTTTTAAATGAATAGCTGGGGTTTTGTTTTATGAAAGGAGCAAATTATGATGAACTCGTAAAAAGTCACTTTACCGCCTGGATACCCGCCTTCGCGGGTATGACGGCTATTGTATCTGCTCGATATTAATATCTTTATTGTCATTCCCGCGAAGGCGGGAATCCAGATAAATGGGAAAATTAGACTTTTTACGAAACCGTCAATTATGAACATCAAAAGATTAGCTGAAATAGTAATCTTAATATTTATTTTTATCATGGGATGCTCAGGAACCTATGCCAATATTAAAAATCAATCGGGAGACGAATCAAAGGTCACCCAAAAGAAACTGATCAATAACTGGTCAGATTACGACATCTGGTTTAAGTCAGCTGTCATCGTTTTTGATCCGAAAAATAACGATAGGAAAATTTTGGTCGGCAGCAACTGGGGTACGGTTAAAGATCAGGAAACGTGGACGGGGATTGTGAAAGCAAATACAACGAGTCAAGGCAATATCAGCCCGGTGTGGGCCAATTACTCTATGACCGGAGTCCGCGAAATCTGGGGTCCCGATAATCAGTTTTATGGATATATTATCCATCAGCAGGGGGATTTGGTGAGCGCAAGGGTGGTTGATGAAAATACAATGCGGTTATATTACAACCGCGCTCATTTCGGAGCGCCATGACCTCAAATAGATTTGGTATTTAATCCAGATACCTAACGTATACAAACTTTGGGATACTCCTAAAAAGTTTTGATATCATATTGTCAATTGAAGTTTTAACTTACTTTCCAATTCTGTCAACTCAATTATCGGTCAGGGCAAATTAAGAGACCGATGTAAAGGAGGCAGTTTAATTTAATAAGTCCGCTTTTTTTAGAATGGCTTCAATCTCGGATCTTTCCTGTTCTGAGGAAGGCAGCAAGGGCAAACGGGGATCGCCCCCGAAATAGCCGCGCATATCCATGGCCGCTTTTAATCCCGGCACACCGTATACGGCGGTAACCGCCTGGTTAACCGGAATCATTTTAAGCTGCAGCTCCCGGGCTGCATCCAGGTCACCCGCTTTGACCAGATCAAAAATTTTCACACACTCTTCCGGAGCCACATTGGCCAGAGCACTGATTCCGCCCACACAACCGATGGTCAGCCCGCTGAACAATACCCCGGCAGTTCCCACCAGCACATTAAAGTCCTTGGCAACCCCGTTTAATATTTCCCCGAGCTGGATAACATTGCCGGAACTGTCCTTGAGGCCGACGATATTGGGGTGTTCGGAGAGCCGGGCGACAAAATCGGCCGCCATGTTTATGTGAGTAAACTTGGGCACATTGTAGAGCAAAATTGGAATCGGTGAATGATCTGCCAGTTCTGAAAAATACTTCATCAACGCCGCTTCCCGCATCCGGCCGGCATAATAGTGGGGGGTCACCACCAATGCCGCATGGGCACCCAGCCGGGCGCAATCTTCGGTGAGCCTTATTGTCTCGGCGGTGGATTCGCACCCGGTTCCGGCGATGATCAGCATCTCCTCTGTCGCTGACTGAACAACGGTGTCAAAAACCGTTCGCTTCTCTTCTTCAGATAAATACACATATTCGCCGTTTGACCCCAGCACCACAAAGCCCTTCAGACCGGTACGGCTCCACTTTTCGATGTTGGATGCCAATTTGTCGTAAGCAACCTTTCCGTCGATAAAAGGGGTCGTAATCGGGGGAAACACGCCGTGCAGATCAATCTTCGCCAT
>CBDUUO010000703.1:0-2073 GCA_965370395.1 uncultured bacterium | reverse complement strand
GGAAGGGGGAATGCCTCAAATTTCGAAATCCGAATTCGAAAAGATTCATAAATCGATTCTCAGCGGGTTTCTTTCCAATATTGCGGAGAAAAAAGAAAAAAATTTTTATCGGACCACCCACAATCGTGAGGTCATGGTATTTCCAGGGTCGGGGTTATTTGACAAAGCCGGTAAATGGATAGTTGCAGCTGAAATGGTTGAAACCTCCAGGCTGTTTGCCCGCACGGTGGCCAATATTGAAAGCGAATGGCTGGAGGCGCTGGGCGGCGATCTGTGCAAGCGCAGCCATTCCAATCCGCATTGGGAACGAAATCGGGGTGAAGTGATGGCCGACGAGCAGGTCAGCCTTTTTGGGCTGATCATCATCCCCCGACGGCCGGTATCATACGGCCCGCTAAACCCGGATGAGGCTACCGATATTTTTATTCGCTCCGCCATCATAAAGGGGGACCTTAAAAAGCCGTTTGCGTTCATGAAACACAATCAGCGCCTGATCGACGACATCAAGGGTACCGAGGATCGCTTGCGGCGCCGTGATGTGCTGATCGGTGAAGAAGACCTTTATGCCTTCTACCGAGAAAAACTAAGCCGCATCTACACCACGCGAATGCTTTCACATTACATAAAAAAAGGGGACGGCGGCCGATTTCTGCGGATTAGAAAACAGGATTTGATGAATTATGACCCGGATGCCGGCGAGCTTTCCCGCTATCCGCTGAGCACGAAGATTGACGGACAAGCGTATGAATTCAAGTATCATTTCGAGCCCGGCCAGGATGATGACGGTGTGACCATTAAGGTGCCGGTTTCCATGGCGCCTGCGGTTTCCAGGGAAGCTTTTGATTGGCTGGTGCCGGGAATGTTTAAAGAAAAGGTTGAAGCCCTAATTAAAGGCCTTCCCAAAGTGTATCGCAAAAAGCTGGTTCCGGTGAACGAGACGGTTGAGATCATCAGCCGGGAGATACCCCGGGGGAAGCGCTCGTTGTTTTCTGCTCTGGGTGAATTTATTTTGCAACGCTTTGGGGTCGATATTCCCGCCTCCGCCTGGCCGATTGAAACCCTGCCGGATCATCTTAAAATGCGCATTTCTGTGACCGCACCGGAAGGGAAAGAACTCTGTTCTTCAAGAGACACGGACGTGCTCTTACAACAAAAAATTAAAGCGACCCATACCGACGAATTCGAATCCTATCGCCTAAAATGGGAAAAAAGCGGCATCACCCGCTGGGACTTCGGTGATCTGCCCGAGTTTATCAGCAGCCCTGAAACGGTTAAAACAAAATGGGTCGCCTATCCGGCCCTGGTAGCGGGTGACGATGACATAAAATCGGTGAGTTTGAAATTATTTCATCATCAGGATAAGGCGGTAGCGGTTCATCAACAGGGTGTTGCCGGCCTTTATAAAATTCATTTTGCAAAAGATTTGAAAATTTTAAAAAAAGGATTGAAACTGCCCAAAACGCTGAGGGCGGCGGCGGATTATTTCAACGGCCCGGCAAATCTCGCGCAGCGACTTCTGGATCGAGTTATATCCGACCTGTTTTGCAAAAACATCCGGTCTGCGGATTCGTTCTACAGCCACGCCGAAGACGTATCTTCGATCCTTATTTCCCGCGGCCAGGATCTTCTGAATCATTGCCTGGCGGTTATAAAAGCCTATCACAACATTCGCAAAGAACTCGATAAGCTTAAACTGGCAAACCTGAACAATCACGCCGTGCAAAATTTTTGTAAAGATTTAATGGCAGAGCTTGTGCGACTGGTTCCGGAATCCTTCGTCAATCTTTATGATATGGCTAGGCTGACCCACCTGATTCGTTATATCAAATGTATGGAAATCCGGGTCCAGCGGGCCCTGGTGGATTTCGAAAAAGATCAGGCCAAGGCCAAGGACGTCAAAACCTTTACCGATAATCTGGATAAACTGCTTAAAAAGCTTTCACCCAATGCGTCTGATGATAAAAGAGAGGCGATTGAGGAATTTTTCTGGATGATTGAGGAATACAAAGTTTCCATTTTTGCCCAGGAACTTAAAACCGCATTTCCGGTCTCGAAAAAGCGCCTGGAGAAGAA
>CBDUUO010000702.1:0-2079 GCA_965370395.1 uncultured bacterium | reverse complement strand
CAAAGAACAATTTGCAACCCTAAATATGCTATTTTTCAGGGCGGATTAATTAATCTTTGAGGTATGAGGAGGGAAAAAAATGAAGCATCACGCTTGCAGCATTCTGATCGGCTTTTTATTTTTGGTGATCGTATCTAACCCGGCTTTAGCAGATTCTGAAGAAGAAGATTCGGTCCCCATAATGGATGAAACCCTGGTGACGGCCACACGAACTGAGACCCCGGTGAGAGAACTGGGCGTTTCGACCACTGTGGTCACAGAAGAAGAAATTAAAGAGCGTCAAGCTGTCGATGCCCTGGATGTTTTACGAAGTGTCCCGGGTTTTAATATCGTACGCAGCGGCGGCCGGGGTAGCACAACATCGCTTTTTCCTCGTGGCGGAGAAAACAATTTCACCAAAGTTTTAATCGACGGTGTGAGCGTTAATCTGGGGGGCGGCGCCTTTGATTTCGGCTCGTTGCAGACCGAAAATTTTGAACGGATTGAAGTTGTCCGAGGACCTCAGAGTGCCTTATACGGATCGGATGCCATCGGAGGGGTGATAAATTTTATTACCAAACGAGGTGAAGGTAAGCCGTCGCTGCGAGCCTCCACTTCAAATGGTACCTACTTAAAGGGTGATAAGAATTACATCGGAGAACACAGTGTCGGCTTTACGGGTGGCAATGAATGGATCGGGGCTAGCCTGGCCTATGCCAGGATTGATGATAACGGCTACCTGGATGTCAACCACGATTACTGGAATAATACAGTTAGCGGCAGGGTGGATGTGAATCCTATGGATAAACTAGATCTCACCTTCACCGGGCGTTACGAAAAGTCAAAATTTAAGTTTCCGACCGGGGATGCCGGTGACAAATTTTCCCCCTTGGACCCCAACCAGGATCTAAAAAACGATGACTGGGTCAGCGGCATAAAAGGTCAATACCGGATGCTGCCATGGCTGGAGCATGCCGTGCTGTTTGGCTATCATTATAACAAAAAAGATTTTAATGATCCTGAAGATCCACCGGCGGACCCTTTTGGTTCTTTTTTCTCGGAAACCAAAGAGACACGCTACTCCGTTGATTATCATTTTAACATTCGCTATCCGTCAACCGAAACGATTCGCTCGACGTTTACAGCCGGATTCGAATATCTGGATGAAGATTATGATCAACAAACCCGATCGACCTTCCTGGGATTCGAATCAAAGAGTGATTTAGATAAAGATCGCAACAACTGGGGGTGGTATGCGCAGGAGCAACTGTCTTTTTTTAATCGCTTGCATTTGGTCGCCGGGGCGCGTTATGAAGATAACAGCGAGTTCGGCAATGAATTTGTTCCGCGCGGTTCGGTGGCATACGAATTAACGCAAACCGGCACGGTATTTCGTGGCGCGGCCGGAAAAGGTTTTAAGACACCCACCTTTACGGAACAGTTCGCCCAGGGCTTTGCCACCGGCAACCCGGATCTGGACCCGGAAAAATCTTATTCGTGGGAAGTGGGTGTCGATCAGGTGCTATGGAAAAATAAGCTCGTTTTCGGTGCCACCTACTTTTATCAAAAATTTGATGATTTAATCACTTTTATCAACCGGCCGGACCCGGAACCGGATTTTGAAAACATTCAAGAAGCCGAAAGCAAGGGTATCGAGCTGATGGCGTTATGTAAGCCCGGCTATGGCTTTACTTTCGGCGGCAACTACACCTATCTGGATACGGAGGTCACCGATGACGGTGGCGCAGGGGGAGCGAGTTCGCCCTTTGAGGAAGGGAAGGATCTTTTACGCCGGCCGGATCACACGGCTTCCGGCTATATCAATTGGGCCTGGAGCGGGTTTCAGATTCGGTTCGACGGCCTTTATGTGGGTGAGCGCGATGATCTGGATTTTCGTACCTTCCCGGCTAATCGGGTAACCCTGGATGAATATTTTATTGTCGATCTGGCGACCTCATACACGTTTAATCTGAATCACCCTTACATCAAGGATTTTAAAATCTTCGGAAAGGTTGAAAACCTTTTTGATGAACACTATGAAGAAGCATTCGGTTTCAGCCCGCCGGATCCAAGTTTTCGCATCGGACTGGCATTTAAAAT
>CBDUUO010000701.1:0-2084 GCA_965370395.1 uncultured bacterium | reverse complement strand
ATAAAATGGTTGAGGAATTGGTATCGAAGGCATTTGATAAAATTGAAAAATAAAAGATGAACGGTAATCTCATCCTAAAAAATGCAGCCGAACTGGTGACCTGTAGCGGGTTTGAGGCCAAAAAGGGCCAAGAAATGGCCGACTTGCACGTCATAAACGATGGCACTGTAATCATAAAAGAAGGCGTAATTGAGGCCGTAGGCAGAACCCGGGATATTGAGAAGCAGTTTAAAAAACCCGGCGCGGATCATTCCGATTTTGATATTATCGATGCACGGGGCAAAGCCGTGCTGCCGGGTTTTATCGATTCTCACACCCATCTGGTGTTCGGCGGTTACCGGGCCGAAGAGTTTTCCTGGCGCCTGCGCGGCGACAGTTATATGGAAATCATGCAGCGCGGCGGCGGTATTGTCAATACGGTAAACGCCACCCGGCAAGCCTCTGCCGAAGAATTGATGCAATCCGGAATCAAACGATTGGATTCCATGCTGTCTTTAGGTGTCACGACAGCAGAAGGCAAAAGCGGATACGGTCTGGACCGTGATACCGAAATCAAACAGCTGGAGGTTATGGCTCACCTGGATCAAATTCACTACGTCGATGTGGTGCCGACCTTTTTAGGCGCCCATGCGGTTCCGGAAGAATATAGAGGCAGGGAGGATGCCTTCATCGATTTTTTGACAAGAGACGTCATGCCGCCGGTGGCCGATCGCAAGCTGGCTGAATTTTGTGATATTTTCTGTGAAAAAAACGTTTTTTCGGTTGAGCAATCCAGACACCTGCTTACCCGGGCAAAGGACCTGGGCTTTAAATTAAAGCTGCATGCGGATGAGATCGTGCAACTGGGTGGGGCCGAACTGGCAGCGGAGCTCGGGGCGGTTTCAGCGGATCACCTGCTGCAGGCATCCGACAAAGGCATCAAAGACATGGCCGCCGCCGGTGTTGTGGCGACCCTGCTTCCGGCCACCGCTTTCAGCCTTAAAGAACCCTATGCGAACGGCCGTAAAATGATCGATTCAAATTGTGCCGTGGCGCTGGCGACTGATTTTAATCCGGGAAGCTGTTTTACGGAATCCATCCCCCTCGTGTTTGCGCTGGCAACGCTTTATATGAACATTTCCGCGGAAGAAGCACTTAGCGCTTTAACCATAAACGCCGCCGCTGCCCTTGATCGGGCGGATAAAATCGGCAGCATCGATGCCGGCAAACAGGGTGATCTGATTATTTTGGAATTTCCTTCCTACAACTACATTCCCTACCATGTAGGGGTCAGCACGGTGGAAAAAGTTATTAAACAGGGAAATCTGGTTTTTGATAAAGAAAAAGGGGGAATCATTCATTGCTAAAAGACTTAAAAATAACTGAATTTCTTAAAAAAATGTCTTCCGCGGATCCGGTGCCGGGCGGTGGCAGCGCAGCAGCTTTCAATGCCGCCCTGGCAGCCAGTCTTACAGAAATGGTCGCCAATTTGACCATCGGCAGGAAGCAATTTGAATCAGTGCAAAACGAAATGAAAAAAATTGCCGATGTTGCAGCGGGTCTCAGAAAAAAGCTGCAAGAAGATATCGACAACGATGCAGATGCGTATAAAAAAGTTCTGACGGCTTTTCAATTTCCGAAAAATACCGCAGAAGAAAAAATACAGCGAACACAGGCCATTCAGGATGCTTTCAAAAAGGCAGCGATAGTCCCTCTGGGGGTTGCGAGAGATGCATTTCGTATCATGGAACTTGCTCAAAAGGTCATCGCTGATGGTAACCCAAACGCAATCACCGACGGAGCGGTGGCGGCCATGACCGCTCGGACGGCTGTTCTGGCATCGCTGTACAATGTAAAAATAAATTTAAGTTCGATAAAAGATAGCGTATTTGTAACAGAGTTGACAAAAGAAGCAGGCTACCTGGAAAGCCAGGTATTTGAGAAGGAAAAAGAAATCCTAAACAATATATTCTGAATGAATTATACCGGTTGTCATAAATATGTTCCGTTTGCCAGATTTCCTAACAAGCGAAATGGTGGTGTGTAACGGTCTGAAATTATTATAAAAGAAGACAACCGCTATCTTGTTGTTTTTATTGAAAAAA
>CBDUUO010000700.1:0-2089 GCA_965370395.1 uncultured bacterium | reverse complement strand
TGTGACATGTCACATAAGTGTGACGTCACACATGCGGGTATGTCACAACCGAGCAGGGGTTTAGCTGGAATTTTTCGGCTGCGACAATTTCCGGTAAATCGTCTTGCGGCTTATTCCCAATAAACGGGCGGCCTTGGCCTTATTTCCAGCGGTCTTTTCTAAAGCTTGAAGAATGGTTTGACGGTTAATCCTAGGCTTGGTTTCGAAAGTTGATCTTGGATATCCACTAAACTCTCTAATCTCAGGCGGAAGATGCTCAACACTTATATACCGGTTATGGCAGAGCACAAATCCATGTTCGATGGCATGTTCCAGCTCCCGTACATTACCCGGCCAGGGGAAGGCCGATAATGTCCTGCTGACTTCATCTGAAACACCTTCTATATCCTTGTTAAAACGCCTGTTAAAAAGCTTGCAGAAATGATCAATTAGCAGAGGGACATCGCCGAGCCGCTCACGCAGGGATGGTAGATTAACCTCTACAACTTTAAGACGATAATACAAATCCTCCCTGAAATGGTTAAACTTTACTTTTTCTTTCAAACTCCGATTGGTGGTTGCAATAATCCGCACATCAACCTTGAGCGGCTTGGATTCACCTACGCGTTCAAATTCTTTTTCCTGAATTACTCTGAGCAGCTTTAGCTGGATGTTGGGCGAAATGTCACCGATTTCATCAAGCAGGATGCTGCCACCATGCGCCAATTCAAAACGACCCATTTTATCTTGCACAGCCCCGGTAAATGCGCCTTTGACATGACCGAACAGTTCACTTTCAAGCAACGCATCCGAAAGAGCGGAGCAGTTTACCTTCACAAAAGGTTTCCGGGCTCGATTTCCGCTATAATGCAGTGCATTGGCAACCAGTTCTTTGCCGGTGCCACTCTCCCCGGTAATTAAAGCGGTCGTATTTGAGTCGGCTAAATCTTGCAGCAGCTTGTAAACTTGCTGCATCTTGCTGCTTTCGCCGATAATATTTTGGAATTGACGGCGTTTCTTTAATTCACGTTCAAGGTCGCTTTCCCGGGTTATGTCCCGGATCACCAGGGCAGCGCCGGTAAAATTATTGAATCTATCCTTAAGCGGAGAGCTGGTCAAAACAACCATCTGTCGCTTTCTTTCATCATGGTGGCATTCTACCCGGATGGCTCTGACCTCTTTTTGCGTTTGCAAGACCTCCTGCAATACGCTGCTGCATGATGGATTGCATTGGCTTGGGATTTCATCAAATTTCCGGCCGACAACTTCCTGCAGTATCGGACCACATATTCGTTCAAAGGCTTTATTGGCCTTCATCACCTGCATCTGTGAATCCACCGTGACGATTCCTTCCTGAACACTGCTGAAAATTGTTTCTAAGTCGCAACGGAATTTTTCTTTCTCGTCCTCAATTTGGTCCCTCTCATCTATAATGGCTTTGTATCGCAGGGCCTGGCGTGCAATCCTGAGCAGAGCCTCTTTTTCCACCGGTTTGGTCAAGTAATCATAGGCGCCCAGCCGCACAGCTTCTGCAGCGGATTCAATACTGGGTTTCCCGGTAATCATAATGACCGGACATTGCATACCTCTTGCTCTGACCTCTTTGAGAATGTCCAATCCCGTATGCCCTTTTAGGATAATGTCGGCAATGACCAGATCGAGGTCGGCTCCGGATATGATTTTCAGCGCGGAGTCATAATCTTCAGCGGTTGCGACTTTATGCCCTTCCTTGGATAAAAAGGATTTGAAGGTAAACCTTAGAATCTCTTCATCCTCGATTAGCAAAATCATAGAATCTATTCTCCATGTTTTTCCAGCGCAACTGGCAAATCGATAATCACACTGGTGTATTCGCCTTCGACACTATCAAAATAAAGGTTGCCCCCATGATCTTTTATTATCGCCTGGCTGATGCTTAGCCCCAGGCCTGTGCCCTCGCCAAGGGGCTTATTTGAAAAAAAGGGGCCGCAGATTTTACCTAAAATGTCGCCCGATATGCCGGTGCCTTGATCAAAAAAAATCACCCTCACATATTGTTTGCCATTGGCATCTACGGTATCCCCTTTAATTTCAATAATTTTATTTTCGTGTGTCTGGGAAAATTTTTTGT
>CBDUUO010000699.1:0-2091 GCA_965370395.1 uncultured bacterium | reverse complement strand
ATCAAGGTTGGACGGATGAAAAAATTTAGCAGAGAACAGATGATTTTTGCTCTGCTGGTGGGTGCGATTATATTTGGAATTACGATTTACCGTTATTTTTTTATGTTCTGATCAAAACGCATCTTCAATCTCTTCGGCAATTCGACCTGCCGCCTGCCGGGGATCCTCCGCATCCCGGATGGGTCTTCCAATCACCAGATAATCCGCACCGGCGGTTATGGCCTGGGCGGGTGTTGTAATCCGTTGTTGATCCTCTTTTGCGGTGACCGTCCAGGCCGGACGAATCCCCGGGGCAACCGCAAGAAAATCTTTGCCGAATCTTTCCTTAATCTGCTCGGCTTCAAGGCCGGAGCAAATCACCCCGGCACAACCGGCTTCATGGGCCAGTTGAGCCCTTTGCAGTACCATATGCGACATGTCATCATATAAATCCTGGCGATAACCGGCTGATTCCAGATCCTTTGCGGAAACACTGGTAAGAACCGTAACACCCAGAATACCCACCTTCCCGCCGCTGCCCTCGACGGCCGCTTCCAGCATCCGTTGGGTCTCACCCACATGAACCGTGGCAAAAGTAACGCCGAGATCGGCGATACGCGTCATGGCCCGACCCACCGTGGCCGGTATGTCATGAAGTTTTAAATCCAGAAACACCCGGGCGGCAGTTTGAGAATGGATGAAATCAATAATTTCCGGGCCGCAGCGAATAAACAGTTCCAGCCCCACCTTGAACAGGCCCACCCTTTCGGCCAGCAATTCGACATATTTTTTGGCCGCGTCAATCGTAGCGACATCCAGCGGAAAAATGATGTAGTCTTTACCCTGTTTCATAATTAAAGCTTAGGTTTTCCTGTTGCGGTAAAGTCACCGACAATTCTTAACTAACAGGAGTAATGGAGCTATTCACAATTTGGATTTTAGAATTCGGATTTTGGATTTAGGAACAGGTTGGCCTTCAATATTTTCAATCCGCAATCCAAATTCTAAAATCTAAAATCAACATGACTCCAACCTTCCAATGATGCTTCTTCAAACATTATATTGCTGCTTCATCCAGGTCTGGTAGTATTTGCTGCTTTTGACCTGATCCACCCAGGCCCGGTTGTCCAGATACCACTGAATGGTTTTCTTAATTCCGGTTTCAAAAGATTCATCCGGCACCCAGCCCAGTTCGTCGGTCAATTTGCTGAAGTCGATCGCATACCTGAGGTCATGACCGGGCCTGTCTTTCACAAAAGTAATTAACTCTCGACGTGGCGGCTGATCAGGCTGTCGGACCATCTCATCGAGCAGGTCACAGATCCGGTTAACCAGATCGATGTTGGCCATTTCGCATTGACCACCGATGTTATATGTTTCACCCCGGGTTCCTTCTTTCATAATCTTCCAGACCGCCTTGCAATGATCGGTTACAT
Source organism: uncultured bacterium (assembly GCA_965370395.1). Lineage (GTDB taxonomy): Bacteria > Desulfobacterota > Desulfobacteria > Desulfobacterales > JAHEIW01 > JAHEIW01. The sequence continues at coordinate 676 of CBDUUO010000699.1, read as the reverse complement.
ATAACCAGTCCCGCACATTGCGGCCTTCACCGTAAACCGGCAGGGACTTGCCCTCCAATGCGTTTAAAATCATCAGCGGAATCATTTTTTCCGGAAACTGGTAGGGGCCGTAATTATTTGAGCAGTTGGAAATGGTCACCGGCAATCCATAGGTTTTGTGGTAAGCTCTTACCAGATGATCCGAAGATGCTTTGGAAGCGGAATAAGGGCTGTTCGGCCGGTAGGGTGTCTCTTCAGTGAAATGGCCATCCATACCCAGTGAGCCATAAACTTCATCTGTGCTCACATGGTGGAACAGCGCCAGCCGATTTTGCTGCCGGCGGGCTATTTCCAGCAGACAAAAGGTGCCCTCAATATTGGTTTTTATGAATGCATCCGGGGTGACGATTGAACGGTCGACATGCGATTCGGCGGCAAAGTTGCAAATCGTATCCACCTGATAGTTATCAAATATATTCTCCAATGCGTGCGAGTCACAGATGTCGGCCTGTATAAAAATGTAGCGCTCCGGGAATTTTTTCCCGACCGGGACCAGATTTTCCGGATTGCCGGCATAGGTCAGTTTATCGATATTGATAATCCGGCCTTCAAATTCTGGATTTGAAAGCATATCATAAATGAAATTTGTTCCGATAAAGCCGCAGCCACCGGTAACCAAAATATTTTGCATTCAACC
>CBDUUO010000698.1:0-2092 GCA_965370395.1 uncultured bacterium | reverse complement strand
TTGGGTTTGCCCTTTTTATTTATTGAGTTTAAACTGATATCCATGAATGTAAAAATTGCGGTTGTCATACTGGCGGCGGGTTTGGGAACCCGCATGAAATCAAATAAAGTCAAGGTGTTACACGAGGTTTGCGGCAAACCCATGGTCAATTATGTCGTTGAAACTGCCATAAAAGTTGCCGGCAACAATGTGGTGCTGGTGGTGGGCAATCAGGCGGATAAGGTCCGCCGGGCGGTTTCAAAACTGGGCACTTTCAATTTTGCCTATCAGAAGGAGCAACTGGGTACCGGCCATGCGGTCCTGTGCGCCTTGCCTCACATCCCGGATTACTGCCGGGAGGTGGTGATTTTGTGCGGCGATGTGCCGCTGATTAAAGCCGATACCGTGGGCGCACTGATAAAGTCGCATACGGATGAAAAAAGGGATATTTCCGTTTTGGCTGTTGAGCTGGAGGATCCTACCGGTTATGGGCGCATCCTGCTGGATGAAAACAGACGGGTTCAGACCATTGTTGAAGAATCCGATACCACCGCGGAACAAAAGCGCATCCGATTAATTAATACCGGTATTTTTTGCGTCAAAAAGGATTTTTTATTACGGGCGGTGCCGCGAATTAAATCCGACAATGCGCAAGGCGAAATATATTTTACCGATATCGTGGAAATCGCTTATAACGAAAAAAAGCATATTGGCGTGACCGTTGGCGGCAATCATCTCGAGGTGACCGGTATCAACACGATTCAAGAGCTGAAAAAAGTCGAGCGAGCCATGAAAAACCCGCAATTAATATAACTTGACTTTTTTTAATATTACAGATTATATTGGACAAAAGAATCGTGAGGTTAAGCCTTGGATAATGCAATCATTTCTAACCAGTTCAACGATATTGAGAAAAAAGTTGCACGGTTAATAGAGATTTTTAAAAGACACGAGGCTGCCAATTTAGAACTTAAAAATAAAATTAAAAACCTAGAGGAGGAGCTTTTAGGTAAGATCGAGACGGAAAAAAGCGATGCGCAGGAAAAGGCTTTGATCCGGTCAAAGATTGATAGCCTGTTGGTCAGAATTGAGGAAAATATGGAAATTTAGTGGACAGGGAAAAATGACTATCAGGTATAGGTTTGAAAAAGCGGAAAACGGAAAGCAGAAAAAAGAAAGGCAGAATTAATATTCATTGGAACAACTTGTAACCATAGAGCTTTTTGGGAAACAACACACTTTTAAGGCCGAATCGGAGGTTAATAAGGCCAAAGAAGTTGCTGATTTATTAGCAAAGGAAGTGATACGGGTTGAAGGCCAGCAATCCGGTGAATCAGCAGCGGCATCAGACTTAACCACCCTGATGTTAGCTGCCCTGAATATCGCGCATCAAAAACTGGAACTGGAAAACCGTTATTCGAAATTTATGCAAAATTTATCGGAACGCTCGCAAAGATTGATCCGTCAACTGGATGAGAACGCATTATAAATAAGACTTTTTTTTACAAGTTGAAGATGAATTGCCCCTAAAAAGGGGGATCAACATCGTTTTCCGACGACCTGTACCGCAATCGACCCTGAAAGCACACGGGGGTATGATTCAGGGCAAAAGTAAGGTCGGTCAATTATCAAACAATCTGATAAAGTTTTGCCCCTACCGTGTCCGTGATTGGGAGTTATTCTTTGACCCAACAGCTATCTTTTGGGAGCCTTCGCTGGTTTCGGTGTGCATGTTCTGCTGGTTCAGAAAAGCCTGATGAAACTAAGAGGCGCCCACTTTGAAACCCAGGTTCAAAGACCTGCCAACACGGCATTTTGGTGGGGGTCTTTTTTTGTACATCTTGATTTGGAATCCCTCGCCGGTATTTCGGTTTGATGAAATGATGAATGCGTTGTTTTTGAATTTCCGATTAAATTAATATAATTCCCGGTCTGCGGGTTTGCCGGCGCAGCCCATCTTTTTCCGCCTCGAAAATTCTTGCCCAATCGTTTCGCCCTTAGAGTCTTAGTTGTGAATTCTTTGCATTTTGTGGCAAAAAAATTGTATTGGAATATTTTCACTGTCTTGTAACGATTGAATATTTTCGATTGAATATTGAATATTTAAGGAATT
>CBDUUO010000697.1:0-2097 GCA_965370395.1 uncultured bacterium | reverse complement strand
ACCAGTTGCGGTTACGATTGTGGCGGTCGCTGCCTGCTGAAAGTGCATCTCCGGGGGGCCAAAGTCCATCACATCAGCACGGATAAGCACAAAGGACTGGACATTAGAGCCTGTCCACGAGGTCTTGCCCAAAATGCTGTTGTCAATGACCCCCATCGCCTGATGCAGCCGATGCGCAGAATCGGGCCAAGGGGTGACGGGCAATTTGAAACGATTTCATGGGACGAAGCGCTGCAAACCATAGCGTCGCAATTACAGCGTGTGAAAGCGCATGACGGAACTGAATCTATTTTTTTTGTCTCAAATTCCGGATCAATCAGCACCCTGCACAATACCCCGCGGGTCACCCAACGCTTTTTTAGCGGTCTTGGCAGCTGCACCACCACATGGGGAGTAACCTCATTCCAGGCAGCCTCTCAGTCTTCGCGAGCCACATTCGGAACTATCTTTACCGATAGCACTCGTGATAATCTGCTATTTTCTAAGCTCATCATGCTGTGGGGCTGGAATCCGGTGGTCACCCGATTTGGTCCTGATACGGCCTCCTACTTGACAAAGGCCAAAAAAGCCGGGGTAAAAATTATCTGTGTTGATCCACGTCACAACCCGTCAAGTCAAGCTTTGGCTGATCAATGGATTCCCATTAAACCCGGCACCGATGCCGCCATGCTGATAGCGATGGCCCATGTAATTATCACTGAAGCCCTGCATGACACGGATTACATCGAAAAATATACTGCGGGCTTTGACCCATTTAACGCTTATGTGACCGGTAAAGAAGATGGGGTGCCAAAGACGCCTGCATGGGCACAAACCATTACCGGTGTACCCGCCGAGACAATCGTGAAACTTGCCAGAGACTATGCCGGCGCAAAGCCGGCAGCGCTTATAACCGGCTGGGCGCCGGGACGATCGGCATACGGTGAGCAGTTTCATCGCGCGGCATCCACTCTTGCGGCAATAACCGCAAATATCGGCATTGAAGGGGGTCACGCATCCGGAGGGGTCGGTTTTGTCGACCTCGGCTTGATTAAGGGAAAGGTCCCGGTTCCCCGAATAAAACATCAACGGGTGCATACCACAGAATTGTACGATACCATAATTCACGGCAAATCCGCAGGTTATCATGCTGACTGCAAACTGTTATATATTGCGGGCGCCAATTTATTAAATCAGTTTTTAAATTTAAACAAAGGCAAAGAAGCACTTTCCAAACCGGAGTTCATCGTCGTCCATGATCTCTTTCTGACGCCGACGGCCAAATTCGCAGATATCGTGTTGCCGGTCAGCCATTTTTTGGAGCGTAGCGATATCGGGCAACCTTATGTCGGGGGGCGCTATTGCATTTACATGAACAAAATCATAGACCCAGCTGACGGCCCAAAATCTGATCTTCAAATTTTCTCCGAGCTGGCCGCGCGCTTGGGCATTGAAGCGGACGAAAAATCAGATGAGGAGTGGCTCAAAGTCTTTTTAGAGGCCGAACCGGATTTTCCGGATGTGCAGACCCTGATGCGCAAAGGTGTTCATCTATTTGAATCAGACCGCCCGGTGGTGGCCTTCAGAGAACAAATCGAAAACCCGGAGCAGCACCCTTTCGCAACACCGTCCGGTAAAATTGAAATCTACAGCCAGATGTTTGCTGAAATGAATAATCCACTTATTCCGGCCATTCCTAAATATATCGAACCCTGGGAGGGTCCCGCCGATCAGCTCGCTCAAGAATACCCGATTCAACTCGTATCTCCTCATTCGAAAGCCAGAGCGAATTCACAGTTCAACACCATTGCATCCCTCAAAAAATTGGCGGACGATGCATTATGGATCAACACCGACGATGCCCGCCGGCGGGATATTAAAGACGGAGACCGGGTGGTCGTTTTTAACCACAGAGGCCGACTATACACAACGGCAAAAGTTACCGATCACATCATGCCGGGGGTGGCCAGCCTTGACCAGGGGCAGTGGTATCAACCGGATGATCAAGGTGTAGATCACGGCGCCTGCGCCAACATCCTCACACGAGATAAAATGTCACCGGCCGGCGGCTTTGCATGCAACAGCGTTCTGATTCAAATAAATAAGGCCTAACCCGGA
>CBDUUO010000696.1:0-2099 GCA_965370395.1 uncultured bacterium | reverse complement strand
CGGGATTCCTTGAGAAACTGCAGGTGGTCCGAAGCACTTTTGAGTTTCGAAGCGTCGGCATTGCTGATGATGATGTTGTTGCGGTTTGGCCAGTCGGTTCTGAGGGCCTTTACGATCAAGGGCTGAGTCGCCATCCGCGGGTCTGCTCTGGCGGCTTCAACCGAGGTGTAATATGCGGCCATTCCCTGCTGTACAACAAATTCTCGACTCACAAAGGCCGGTCCGAATACTTCTTCCAGGTTTTCATCCAGAATTTTAAAGACCAGGGCAGGGTGGAGTTCGATGCTTCTGGCATCAACCAGCAAGCAGGTGTACGCTTCTGATGTCGAAGTTGTATTGACACCGGTGGAATTTGCTCCCGGTTTGATCTGTTTAATGCCTTCGATCGGACGAATTTCCTCGGGCAGAACCAGCTGGGTAAACCCGCCGTGCAAATTCATCTGCAGAAGAACCTCAACGGACCCATCAGACATATATTTTCGAAATTTTTCAATTTCCGTCGCATCATAGACCATATCTTTGATTTGGGTCATGATCGTTTTGTTTTTATCTGCCATGTCGCCGACACTGCGTTTTGAATCAATTTTAATTTGTTTCACCGTTTCAAGCAGTTTTAGCCTGGCGTCATTTTTCGCTTCTGACAGTGCTTTCGGGCTGTTGGGGGGTGTTTTTTCGGCTTCTTTTTTAATGGGCGCGCTGATCCCTTTGGCTTGAACAACGCCTTTCGACCAATCAATTACGCCGGTTTCTTTTTTTTCCAGCAGCCCAACCGATTCAAAACAAAATCCAGCCGTATGAACCAGGCTCAACAGTGCAATGGCAAAGGCCAATATGGCTTTGTGTTTGTTCATATGTTCGATGAATGATGAGATCGAAATAAATTCGAACAATTTTAGAAAAACTATGCGCGGCCGCCTGACCACTTCAGCTTATTCTTAAGAATATCAAAATATTGCCGATCCGGCAGCGTAATCAAATTAATCGGATGGGATCCTTTTTGAATCACAATTTCATCCCGGTCATTTATTTCAAGCCCTTTTTGTCCGTCGAAAGTCAGGATGATATCGGAAGAACCTTTAACCAGCCTGATTTTGATGTTTGCCGATTCCGGAACAATTAAGGGTCGATTTGTCAGGGTGAAGGGGCATATCGGGGTTAAAATGATTCCCGGTACGGCAGGATGGATGACCGGACCACCGGCGGCCAGTGAATAGGCCGTCGAGCCTGTGGGAGTTGCCACGATTAACCCGTCAGCGCTGTAAGTGGTCAGATAATGATCGTCGATATAGGTTTCAATATGGGCCAGCCTTGCCAGCGCACCTCTGTTGATGACCACATCATTCAGTACGGTTTTCTGAGCCAGTGTTTCGTTTTGGCGGCTCACCTTAACGCAGAGGCGCATCCGGCGTTTCAGGGAAAAATCGCCTTTTAAAACTTTTTCAGCGGCTGCATACAGGCGTTCCTCTGCAATCTCCGCCAGAAATCCAACTTCCCCGAATTTGATGCCCAGAATGGGTATATCCTGATCACCAATCCAGCGGACCGCACTTAAGAAGGTACCGTCTCCGCCCAGCGCAAAAATGCAGTCCAAATCCGAGGGGGCCGGCGACAGGCTGTCGGCGGCATTTTTTTGGCCGGGTTCCACGGTTTTTTTCCGAATAATTTCAATTTTCTTGGACCGCAACCATTTTTCGAGCTCATGCGCCTTGCGTTTGGCCTTTGCATCTGATTTTATGACCAGTCCGATTTTTTTCAAAATGCCGAATGACCTCCTTTCGATCCGTTTCACCGCGCTATTCATACAAATTTCATGCAAAAACAGCAAGATGTTTTTCAATGTTTACAAAACCGCCCTTTTGCACTCTCTTCATTTTTCTTGACAGACCGAAAATCGATTGCATACATAAATGATACGACATTAGAGCGTTTGTCAAAATAACGTTCCGATAGCGGTAGTTTGTTGTGTATTCTGCGGGTTGTCGATAACGCCCAATATGGCCTGATCCAAACGCTCTAATAATTTTTCTTCATTTTTACAAACATTTCGCTTGTTAGGAAATCTGGCAAACGGAACATATTTATGACAACCGGTATAATGT
>CBDUUO010000695.1:0-2100 GCA_965370395.1 uncultured bacterium | reverse complement strand
GGCTAAAACAGCCTGCATCCCGGCCACATGGTAAAGCGGCACCGTCAGCAGGTTCTTTTCTTCAACCTCCGGGCTGGCCGGCTCCACATTGCTCAGGATATAGGAAACAAATCCGCTGTGCCTCAACGGAACCCCTTTGGGCCGTCCGGTTGTCCCGGCGGTATACATTAAAATAGTGATGTCATCATCACCAATTTCAGCCGTCGTTTCATCCGAACTGGAGGAATCGATCAAGTCCTCATAAAAAGGGGTTTCATCCTTGCGTGCATCGACGCTAATGCAGGTCTTGACCGAGGGCAATTGCGGCAGCATCTCTTTAACCATATCAAAATACCGTGCTCCTGTCAGCAAAACAGCTGCCTCGGCATTACCTGCCATATAGGCCAATTCTTCTGATTTGGCCCTGAAATTCAATGGAACAAAGATTGCGCCTATTTTTGCCGCCGCAAAATAAGCCTCCACATACTGCGGGCAATTCACCTGCAGCATGCCGATGCGATCGCCTTTCTGAACACCTAATTCATTGAAAGCGTTGGCCAGTCGATTTACGCGCTCATTGAATTGCACAAAAGACAATTGCTGGCCTTCAAAGACAATAAACGGCCTCTCCGGACATATGGCCGTAGCAATATATAAAAATTCCGTTGTGTTCATGATTCAACCCGGATTCGGTATTTACTATGATTTTTTTATCAGCTCATTTTTAGAAATATTTTCTGGACCCCTTTGGCAGGCAAGCGTCTTTTCCAGATCAAGACCCTGAGCCAGGGGCAAATCCATGCCCCGCACGACGGCCTGTTTGATGCCCCTTATGACATCGGGGTCACACGCGGCAATTTTTTCAGCTACCCCCCTGGCAGTCTCCATGAGCCTGTCTCCGGGCACTACCCGGTTGACCAGTTTGATCTGCAGGGCTTCCTGGGCATCAATCCAGCGGCCGGTCAAAAGCATCTCCAGCGCGCTGGCTCGTCCCACTGTGCGGGGGAGGGTCTGGGTTCCGCCGGCTGCCGGAATAATCCCCAGCCCAACTTCGGGCAGACCAAATTGCGCATCATCGGAAGTAATTCTAAGGTCGCAGCACAACGCCATTTCGATTCCTGAACCCAACACGTAACCATGAAGAACGGCGATCAATGGCTGGGGAATACTCAAAAACAGTCCCCACACATCACGATCAAACCTAATCTGTCGGGCGGCTACCGGGGGCGGCGCTGTTAGAAATTCCGACAAATCCGCTCCGGCACAAAAGGCTTTTTCTCCAGCTCCCTTAAACAGGGCCACCCGCACCTCATCGTCATCCCGGATAGCGTTCAGGACTTCAAATAAATCATCGCGCATCTGAATGTTATAGGCGTTGAGAAACTGAGGCCGGTTAAGGGTAACCAGGGCCAGTGCGTCCTCTTTCTCATAGATCAGGGTTTCAAAAGCACTCATGGCATTTCCCCGAAAATACCCCTTTTATTTTCCTTTAAATTGCGGCTGCCTCTTTTCGCGGAAAGCCTTAATGCCCTCGGTACGATCTTTGGTGGTATGCATTAAATAGTAAAGGTCCGCCTCAAGACGCAGGCCCTGTTCCAAGGTAAGATCCATGCCTTTATGAATCGCTTCTTTAACATATGCCAGGGACACAGAGCTTTTAGCAGCCATCTTTTGGGCTAAATCCATGACGACGGTCATCAGTTCATCATGCGAGATAACCTTGTGCACAAGTCCGATCCGATGCGCTTCCGGGGCATCGATGGTTTCACCGAGAAGAATAAGCTCCAGGGCCTTGGCCCTGCCCACCAACCGTGCCAAACGCTGGGTACCGCCGTCCCAGGGCATCTCCCCGGCCGTTATCTGGGGCATCCCAAATGCTGCATTTTGCGAACACATCCTCAAATCACAGGCCAGTGCCAATTCAAGGCCTTGCCCCAGAGCATCGCCGTTAATCGCTGCAATGGTTGGACAATCAAACGTATCGATGATGGAAGCCACTGAAAACAATGCGTTGCGTTCTGCTCTGTTTTCAAATGCATAAAATTCTTCCAGATCCGTACCCGCACAAAATACATCCTGGTCTTCACCGGTGATGACGACGACCTTAACGGTTTTATCCCG
>CBDUUO010000694.1:0-2105 GCA_965370395.1 uncultured bacterium | reverse complement strand
CTTTACCGGATCATCATTTGGACTTGGGGAAAGCTTCATGGCCGTTAAAATTTTCATCAGGCGGGTAATCGCTGAAGAAAGGATTAATGACCTGCTGCCTCTTTTCAGGCGCTTACGGAATTTAGCGACCAACCAGCCCGGATATATATCCGGTGAAACCTTAAAAAGAATAGATACCGCCGGCGAATATTTGGTTGTCAGTACCTGGCAATCCCTTGATAACTGGAGGGAATGGGTAGTTTCTCGTGAGCGAATCGAAATTCAAAATGAAATAGATGCCAGGCTCGATCAAGATACGACTTACGAAATCTATCAATATGGATAACTAAAGGTCTCGGAAAAAAGATGGTTGTTTCTTCAAATTATAATCTGATACCCTATCCCGATCATAATTATCAGATTGAGCCTTATGTCCAGGAAAATAGTGTTGTAAATCATGATCCCGGGCAGGAATCGATAGAGCGGCATAACCGGTTTCAGAGGCCGCATTCGGATATCAAGGCGGATGCCATCCATTTTGATGTGCCCGGCGACAGGTACGATGTCAGCCGATGTTTGCAGTATTCCGATGCGGACCGGGTGGGAGTCCTGGTCGACATTTATGCGTAATGTAAATCTTTTCTTCGCAGCTATACGATTTTTCATTCTCTTTACACCTTTTGGCCCCTTATATTTCTGTTGGAACTCACCTTCTTTTGTTTGGTTGAATTCATTTTAAAATATAGAGGAGGAACAACCATGCCCCCACAAGGCCCTGGAACCGGAAAACCCGATCATTTTGATGAAGCACTTCAAATTGGCCGTCCGCCAAATATTGTAAAGCTATTTCCGAATTCCAGGGCTTTGATTGTTAGCGGTAAATTTATTGATCGGGCCATGCTGGCGAAGGGCAAGGCGATTGCCATGGCGGCCAACGGCCGGAACAGCTTTGTCATCCGCGGTGTCCTGAAAGCCGCCCAAAGAGCCAATGCCGCTCTGATCATCGAAATCGCCAAGTCCGAAGGCGGCGCCAACGCCTATTGTGCCGTCAACTACTGGAATATCGCCCGCATTGTTGATGCCGTCTGCAATGAATTCGAAATCACGGTTCCGGTGGCCATCCATGCCGACCACTACGGAATTAAAAACGATGCCGATATTGAGGCCGCCAAAGTGGAAATACCCACCCTGTTTGAGGCCGGCATCACATCTGCCGCCATCGATGCATCCCATATGGCGGATGATAAAAACCTGTCGGCCAGCATCGCGCTGGGCAAATATGTCCCCGAATGGGCGGGGCTTGAAACTGAAGTCGGTGAAATTAAAGGAAAAGAGGGTCTTTCTACCGTAGAAGAGGCCCTGTTCCTCATTCAGGGATTAAACGCCCACGACATTTTTCCGGATTGGATCGCATTAAACAACGGCACCACCCATGGGATTGAGGCCAGCGGTCAGGGAATACAGGTCGACTTAACCAAACAAATTCATGAAGCTTTGAGTGATTATCATATTTCCGGGGCGCAACACGGTACTTCAGGCAACAATTCAGATCGCCTGCGAGATATTGCCGCCAAGACCCGAACCACCAAAGCCAATGTCGCAACAGCGCTGCAGATGATTTCATGGGGCCTGGAAGTCAATGATTACGGCAATGCCATCCTTGACGATGACGGCAACTTCAAAAAAGTTAAAGATACCGGGGTTAGCGAACAGATGTGGTCTGAAATGGTGGCCTACGCCGATGCCCAGGGATATAAAGCCGGCAACTACAAAAAACTGAATCTGCCTTTTGAAAATAAACTGCTCGGGCAACTTCAGCCGATTCGCGAGCGAATGATAAAACGGGTTGAAGATTTTGCCTACAACCTGTTGGTCAATGTTTTTAATGCTGAAAACACCGCATCGCTGGCCATCGAAGCCATCCTCGATACCGGATCTTACGCCGCCGGCCCGAATGCACAGCGAATTGAAGACCCTAAAAAATGGACACCTGAGTTCATTAAGAAACGTGCTGCTGAAATCAGTAGTGACAAAGGCCCGGCCGGCGATTTCGAAGATTAACCGGAAACGGCTTCCGAAATAAGGGATTCGACCCTGACGATTGGGGTCGAACGGCATTTCTTTAT
>CBDUUO010000693.1:0-2111 GCA_965370395.1 uncultured bacterium | reverse complement strand
ACCTTCCAGGTCCATGGACTCAGTCCAAACCGCAGCCATTTGAAACGGTCTTTTATCTCTTGGGTGACATTTTGACCAACGCGGCACATTAAAATATTTTCCGGCCGAAGACATACATTGGGCTCGTTGGTCTCATACTCCTTGAAACCAAAAGGTTCAAAAAGTTTAATGAGCATCTGACGATATTCCTGCCCGGTCAGTTTTTTGCCTTTCAGATCCCAGGTCCACGAATATCCAACAAGATAAATGATTTTTTCTTCAATGTGGCGATACGCCAGCATCATTTTTACAATTCCGGGAGCAATCCCGGCAGACCGCCACGGGCGAAAGACTTCAATGGCTTTAATTTCCATCATGATCTCTGCCCCCAACTCAGCCCAGCGTTCTCCCGCGTCGGGATAAGCCAAAAGGCCGTAGCCGATAATATTTTTGGATTCCGCAAGGGCCAGAACCACATTGACACCCTCACGGGCAGCGCGTTTGGCCAAACTTTCCCGCCGGGTGAAAAGGGATTTGTAATCATCGCTAATTCCAAAATGACTATCGAAGGTGTATTGTTCGATTTCCTGTGGATTGCAAAATGAACGAATCCGCACCTCGTCATTGGGCGTCATCAAAATAGCTTCTTTTGACAGGGCTGAAGTCATATTCAAATAAAGATAAAACCCCCCGACCTCTGAATAAAATCAGAATATAATATAACACCAGATATCAGTGGTTTAAAGTAACAGTCAAGGAAATTAAAGTAGCACTGGCATGGCTATCTGCTCTTTTAATCCCCACCCATGGTCAAAAGCAGTGAGGCTTGGATGTGAAAGGACCCGCTTGAAAAGCGGGTGGAATTTGTTGTGACCCTAAAAAAATGGCAGGCGCGCGTTTATTAAAACGCATCGCCTGCCACAAAATACAAGGTTGAAATTATGAAAAATACTACTTCTGCGGTTTTCCAAGAACCTCTTCGAACATTTTTTCATCCCAGAGTCTGGAGTCAGCAACGTTCTGGCGGAACTTGATAAAGTCAATCGTATCCTGACCGGTGATTCTCTTGGTGTTAAAAGCCCCGAAGCCCAGGAAGGCCTCACCGGACATATTCGCAGCCAGCCAGTGGCGGTTGCCGTTTTTGCAGATATCCCAGAAGTATTTCTTTTTCATGCGAATGCCGTCGATGGATTTAATCAGGCAGCCGGGAAAAAGATTGGCAAACGTCCAGACAATCTTATCGATTTCCTTGTCGAGTAATTCAAAGTCCGCATTGGGCTGATGCTCTTTTGCAAACGCCCGGGCCTCTTTAGCGGCATCACCGGATTTATACTCACCGTAAACAATCTCACCGTCTTCCACATATTTGTCGGTGATAATCATGGGGTTGCGTACCCATTTTCCATCCACCTTCAGAACCGGTACCACTTTGCTGATTAAATTTTTAGTTTTCATCTTGTAGGCGGACCACATCTCGCAGGAGACACAATTCCACATAGCATCTTCGCTGCTGAGCATCCAGGGCAGAAAATCTGATGAACCCCCATCAGGCGCTGAACCGTGTCGCGGACCCGCCTGACCAAATATGGCCAAATCGGATGATAAGGTAAGATCGCATGCCATGCCGATTTCCTGACCGCCGGCCACTCGCATGCCGTTGACCCGGCAAATTACCGGCTTTTTGCAGGCCAGGATCGAATCCACCATGTGGTTGAACAACTCCATATACTGACCGTACTCATCGCATCGCTGGCTGTAGAATTCACTGTATTCTTTGGTGTTGCCGCCGGTACAGAAAGAATAAGGGCCGGTGCCGGTAAACACGACCGCCACAACGCTTCTGTCCAGGGAGGAATTTTCAAACCCGGCAATTACGCCTTTGACCATCTCGGTGGTGTAAGAGTTGTACTGTTTGGGGTTATTGAGCCGGATCCAGGCCACGTAAAGCCCCTCCTGCACCTTACCTTTGGGGTCTGTCAGGGGTCGTTTTTCAAAGACCACACAGGGCGCGTCCTCTTCTTTGCCCCAGTGTACATCGGTGTGCAACATGTGGTCTTTTAATTCATTGTCGCGGGGCATCCATTCTAGAGCCATGATTGTTACCTCCTTATTTTTATTAAAGCGGTTTTTTA
>CBDUUO010000692.1:0-2113 GCA_965370395.1 uncultured bacterium | reverse complement strand
AATTTAATTTAATGACAGCCAACGAAATTGATCTTGTAACCATAAATGAAATCGGCAAATTCTTCAACCCAAGAAACCCTTTCATTTAAGTTTCTGATGTATCAACCGATATAGGCTATAAGGTGTCGAATTTACATATTGATATAAAAAACAGCTTCTATAGTGATTGTCAAAAAAACGTTCCGGTATTCAAACGTTTTTTTCTACAACCGTACAAGCGCTTATACCGCAATTCCGTATTTCGAAACATAATTATGAAAAGCGGTATAAAAACGGCGGGTTGCTAAATTTTGTCTTACCGGAGTCTTTAACGCTGTTGCCGGAAAAGGCGGAACGCCATCCATGTTCAAACCTTAGGTCAGGGAGAAGTGCAAGTATGACGAATATCGATGATATCATCAGTGGAATTGACACACTCACACCGATTCCTCCTGTAGCCGCCCAGATTATGGCTCTGGCTGAAGATGAGAACAGTTCCATGTCCGACATTGCCGACCTGATTATTCACGATCCTTCGATTACAGCCAGTTTGCTTAAAATATGCAATTCGGCTTATTTCGGGCTGCCGCGGCAGATCGAATCCGTTCGCGATGCCATTACCTTGCTGGGGCTGGATCAAATTGTCGAACTTGTTTTGCTCAACGGAACCGCAGAGAACTTTAGAGATGAACCGGATGGTTACGGACTCGGTGAGGGTGAGCTCTGGCATCATGCGGTATTATCGGCCCATGTGGCTAAAGTTCTGGCTGAAAACCATGGGTTGGCAAATAAAAAGCATCTGATTTTTACGGCCGCGCTGCTAAAAGATATCGGAAAAATAATTATGGGCCGGTTTGTGGCGTTTTCATATGAAAAAATCAATATTTTGGTTCATTCAAAAGGTTACAGTTTCAATGAGGCTGAAAAAGAAATCATCGGTATGAACCATGAAGAACTGGGTGCCCAGGTAGGAAAAAAATGGCGATTTGGCGATAAACTCATTTACATTATTCGTAACCACCATATGACCGACGAAACCTGCAGAAGCGATCCTGAAACCGCGCTGGTCTATCTGGCGGATATTGTTTGTATGATGATCGGGTTCGGTACCAGCGTGGATGGCCTTGCCTATCGATTCTATAGCGATGTGCTGAATCGAATGAACCTGACCGAGAAAGATTTGCAAAACGTCATTTTTGATACCGGTGAACAGCGGCAGAAAATTGAAAAGTTATTGAATCTGGTTTGATTTAAAAAGCTCGCTCAAATTCAACCGGTTTACCACGTCTGTGATCAGCTCTCCGACAACCCTCTCAGCATCCTTGCTGCCGACAACCCGCAATCGTTCCGCACTGCCGGTGATCGTCTCGCCGGCAATAAATCGGTTCTGTTTTACGAGGTTCGCCTGGTAGGTTATATTGATAACCCACTTGCGCTCTACGAGATCGAGTTTGAACGCTTTTAAAATAATTTCAACAACGGTTCCCCGGCTTTCCTCTTCTGATGCAACCCGGACACCTGCATTTTCAAGTCTGTGTTTGAAAATTTCCCTAATCATTGAATGTAGGCTGAAAGCGCCCACCAACCGGTTATTTTTATTTTCTCGAGCGACAATGAGGGCGAAATTTCCAGAAAAATCTTTAAGGGCCTTTTTTGCGCTTTTGGTTACAATGGCCGGATCTTCTCTCGAATCTTTAAAGACTAAGGAAACAGAAGTTTCTCCGGGGATCTCCGGTTCCGCGGGGAGTTGATAGTTGACCACTAAAAAATTTTTGGAAACGCAAAAACTGGTTGCCATCGCAACGAACAATATAATTGATATTACCTTTATGCGGCAGCCGATAGGTATCATGAACCTGCCCTCCTTCAAAATGCTTTAGAAATTCCGATGCGTCAATTATGCGACTCAAACCATTGGTATGGTAAAATCTATCGCTAGCGCTTAAGGTAAAGTATGGCGAAAAGCGCTCTAGGTGTCAAGTGTGAAGTGGTGCCGTACAGCGATGCTGCTATAGTAGTATCTTAGTTGTTATTTTTGTGCATTTTGTGGCAAAAAATTGTATTGGAATATTTTCACTGTCTTGTAACGATTGAATATTTTCGATTGAATATTGAATATTTAAGCCTCCGGCTC
>CBDUUO010000691.1:0-2115 GCA_965370395.1 uncultured bacterium | reverse complement strand
CCACACCTTAATTCATCGGCAGTACTGGAACAAACGGCCTCACAATTTTTGACCCCCAACTCAAATGTTAATGGAGAGGACCATGGATCTTTTTAACGACCTTACTGTGGTTTCCCTGGAGCAGGCGACGGTGTTGCCGTATTTAACTTACCGCCTGGCACAGGATGGAATGAATGTCATCCGCCTGGAACATCCGGTTTACGGTGATCCCAATCGCTTCATTGGCGAAAATGTTCTCAATGAAAAACGGATGAATTCATACTACTTGTGTATCAATGCCGGCAAGAAAGCGCTGACGCTGAATCTGGCAGAGGATGAGGGGCAGAAAATTTTCCATTCTTTGATTAAAGCGCTCGATGTGGACATTTTTGCGACCAATCAGCTTCCTAAAAATTATCAAAAGCTGGGAATCGATTACGACAGCTTAAAATCTCTCAAAGCGGATATCATCTGGCTGGGGGTGACGGGGTTTGGCCCAGACAGCAATGAAGCGGCTTACGATCCGATATTGCAGGCCCGATCGGGTTTAATGGAATTGACCGGTGAAGCCGAAGGCGATCCCCAGGTTGTGGGCATCCCTCTGCCGGATATGGGCACCAGTGAGCACGCTTATGGACTGGTGATGAAAGCCCTTTACCAACGCCAGGTCACCGGTAAAGGCAGTTGCATCAATATGGCCATGTTTGAATCATCGGTATCATGGCTTACCGTGCCGATCACCTTGACCGGCAGTTTTGGAAAAAGTATCAGCCGCAGGGGAAACACTCATGAATTCTTTGCGCCGGTCTCTGTTTATCAGACCCAAAATGGGTTTGTCTATCTAGCGGTTGGCAACGACCGTCAATGGAAAACAATGGTATCCCAGGAAATTTTTAAGAGCCTGGATAAGCCGGCCTATGAAAGAAATGAGGGCCGCATAAAGGATGTGAAAAATTTGAATCAGGCGATTAACGCGACTACCCGCCATCACACATCTGAAGATCTGATTGAATTGTTTAGCGCCATCAATGTTCCCATCAGTAAAATCAAACCTGTCGATGAAGTTATTAAAGATCCGCTGGTCGAACGGCGACTGCTGCATGCCCAGGATCCTGCCACCGGTACTCGCATAACGCTGGCACCTCCGCCAAATATGACATCGTTTTTAGAACAATCCGATCGTCTGCTTTCGTTTCCCCCGCGATTCGGTGAACATAATAGCGAAATATACGGCAAAAAATTGGGATATTCTGAGGATGATCTTGCCCGTTTGAAAGAAAACGGAGTTATTTAATAATGAATATAGAGCATTTTAAGGTAACACCATGAGAAAAAGAGCAGAGTTAAATGATTTGGATCTTGGGCCGCTGCAGGCGTTTCAGGTGCGAAAATCTTTAGGAGAGCATGTTTTTGAAAGCCTGAAGCATTCGATTGTCAGGGGAAAAATTTCCTCGGGTGAATGGCTGGTTGAAAGCCATATTGCCGAAACCCTGGGAATCAGCCGAACCCCTGTGCGGGAGGCAATTCACAAACTTGAGCGCGAAGGGCTCATCGAGCGGCAAGCCCGGGGGGGATTTACGGTTCTGGGTCTTAAGCGGGATGATATCGAAGAGACCTTCGGTATTCGCAGCGTGCTGGAAGGCTATGCCGCCCGGCTGGCCACTGTCAAGCATGAAGCGCAAGAACTGGAGAAATTGGAAAATAAAATCGATGAATTTCAAAATGCACTGGATCGTAAAAAGATGAATTTGCTGCCGGCGATCAATACGGAATTTCATGATCTGCTGTACAGCCTGAGCAAAAGTCCCAAACTGATCAACATGATTAATGGCCTGCGCGATCAGATTTACCGGTACCGGCAAATGATCCTTAAAGAAAAAAAATTTGCTTCTACCAGTAACCTGGACCACAAAAAGATGTTGAAATATATTCGCAAGCGGGATGCTGAAGGTGCGGAACGCCTGGTCCGGGATCATATCTTAAGAGGGCAGGAAATGGTATTAAAGGAATATGACCGGCAGCGGCTGGCTAAACAGTAGAAGTGGTTTCAAAACCCCATCTAAGGCCCAATGGCTGCGTTGCAGGCCTCCGATAAATGCTCACATACCCATGTATGCTGCGCTTTCTCGATCGGCC
>CBDUUO010000690.1:0-2118 GCA_965370395.1 uncultured bacterium | reverse complement strand
GGATGCTCCTTTCTCGGAATTAAGCATTACTTAACTTGTCATCGTCTAATTAGGAATTATACTAGTTCTGTTAAACTATCACGCTGATATAAATAGAATTTTCCATTTAGCGACAATCATAGGTGGCTAAATTTGAAAGGAGATGCGACATGGAAAATGGAATCACTTTTGTTCTACCGACTTTGGACAGCTCGTCGATGAGCCGAGCTGATCAGGCTGCCCTGATTGTGAATCAGGCTACAGCCGTTATAATTGCGGCGTATCTCAAACATGCGACAGAAATGGCTGTGCATAGGGTTTCCGTGGGAGGGAACGCCAACACGTCAGTTGCTTACTTGATTAGGGCCAATGAACTTCCGGGTCTGATTAACCAGGTGCAGGCAGCGCTTAAGTCGCTTTAGGAGAAGTAGGGTATGGCAAATTAATTATCTAGCGTTTATTTTTTAGGTGATCGTATGGCAGATAGGTTGTCAATCGCGGGTCTTCAAGCGGTTGGCCGACGGTGAAATGATAGAGGCTTTGATAGTGATTGTCGCTAAAGCCCATTATTTCATGAACGGCATCATCAAAAAAACAGCCGATACCCGTGCCCCTGACACCGTGGGCTTCAGCTTCCAGATACAGCACCTGCCCGATCATTCCGGTTTCCCAGAATAAATGTCGATAGCGATAAGGCGCGGCGGTGATAACGTCTTTAAATTTTGCGATCATTCCCAGCGAGAAAGCGCCGGATCCGGCAATATCCTGATGACAGCTGACCATCATGGCTTGCTGCCGGTAATTACCTCCTGCAAGAAGATAGAGCGGAAAATCCGTTTCGACCGGCTCCCAGAGAAAATCGGAGCGAGAGATGCGCTTTATTTCATCGAAATCTTTATCACACCGCAAAAAAAAATAAAGCCCCGCTGCTATACCTGCCACGTTATGAACAAAAAGAAGCAAATGGGTTGAAGGTTCTATCAATTCGGCATCAAAAGGGGCGCTATGAATTCGTGGCAGGGTTTTATCCAGCATGCTTAAAAACTGGCTTCTGGTGATAGAACCATTGCGATCAAAAGCGGTTGCACTTCTTCGATTTCGGATGATATCCGCTGCGGATAATTGGCCGGGCTCAGCAATGGATAATTTGCGATTTTCCAGTTTAACCGTGATTTCTGCGGTGGTCGGTTTCCGGGTCAGGCGAGCCGTTTGATAGATGATTTCCCAGTTTACACCCTGTTGACTCAACGGGTCCGGTTCGCCAACAAAAACCAAATCAGCAAATTCAGATATGATTTGAGCCGGCAAATCCCGCGGGATGTGAAATGACGTCTGCGGATGTACAAAACATAAAAAATCGGTGTGCTCCTCTTCTAATTTGCGGAAACGGATCTGATCAAAACCAAGAACCGCATGGATTGCCTCGTCGGACAGAGCGTTCAAATAGGTCACTTTCCACCCGAACAGATTGGCTGCAAAGCTGACACAGGCCAGTGCATGACCGGCATCGTGATTGCAGTAGCGAAATGCGCGTTCTCCGTATTTCCAGGATTCGCGCCGGAATATACTGCTGATGCCGATTAAAAATCCGTCTACCCCGAAATGCGATACCATGCGTTGCCATAATTCGGCAGGAATATCGGCGCGTTTCTCCAATACATGGCCAAGGGCATTGTAATGATAGACACCGCTTTGTTTTGAATTCAGGGGCGGCAGAATCAGATGCGCCTCGGTGGGGTGAAGATTTCCGCTTGAAGGATTTATTCTTAGTGACCACCGGGAACCGGATGCCGCTTTCCAGGCCGATAGCCCCAGAGACAGTTCAAGAAAGCCGGCAATGGTCTCAATGGCTACCGGTTGCTGTGGATTTTTTTTTCGATCATATAAATCCCGCTGGGCAGCCGGCGGATCATTTTCCAGCAGCGGTAAGGGCAAAGCGGGCGCTCCCTTATAAGAGCGAAACGGATTCGGCTGATTTTGCCAGTCCATGTAACCCGGAGATCTGGCATAACGATCGTAATGATGTTTCGTCGCTTCGTGATAATTTATGATTTCTTTAACTTTTCCGGAAATCATCATCCTCAACTGCTAACTCTAGGTTTGCAAATTGATAAAAGCGATTTGCCCTCAATCCCACAT
>CBDUUO010000689.1:0-2124 GCA_965370395.1 uncultured bacterium | reverse complement strand
TATCGTGCTCTCACCAGCGTTCTCTCTACATTTTGCGCGCTACGGAATCCGATTTCCTCGAAGGCCTCCCAGGGCTGCCGGGCGACACCGGTTGGCAATAGCATATAATCCGTGTCCGTTGACGGTACCGCTGAGATTGCGGATACGCCCTGGAGGCTCCACTCGCCAAATCCGCTGTTCATCGCTCGTATGCCATATTTATTTTCCCTGTAAGCGGAAACCGGTAATAATCCTTTTGCAAAACCCTCTTTCGCCGGCTTATTTGTTTCCGTTTGATTTTCCAGCATCATGGCATGCATTTTTCCCATATCCAGCATCTCGTTGGATTCCACGTCATGTTGACCTGATTCCATTACGGCGCTCTCATCTTTGCCGACCGCATAGAGCCACTCTTCATAGGTGGGCAAACGTCGATTATAAAACCGTGCATAGGCAACTGCGCCAAGGGCCGTCACCCGTAAAACAGGCAATGACGCATAGGCCGCATTACGGACGTAAAATTTGCCCTTTCGAAAGACAATTGGATTGTATCCCTCGAATATTTCGCCCAGAAGTAGCCAAATTTCATCATCAGCACGTACGACCCCTCGAGCAATCGTAAGTGTTGAAAGATTTTGATTTAGGAATTGAACATACTGGTGATTTGTCACCGGTGCCACGTCCATGTAAAATGAATCCACCTTTCGCATGCTTTCAGCCTCATGAGTTAGATTCTCCGGCAGAGTGACCTCCCCGCCAGGAATAAATTGAAGCGTCGCACCATCTTCGGCCAATATGGATTGCGCAGGAGCCGTTTTGGCGGATGCTACCGCTGTTGAAATTTTAGGCGGATCCGATGTTGGCAGATTTTTATTGAATGCTACTGGACTTTTAACGCTCATATTTGCTTTTTCGGGTTCACCGAATAGATGCCAGAACGTCATGGTGGCTACCGAAATGACTGCTATTGCTATACCCGACCAGATCCATCGGGGTTTGTGAAGGAATGAAGTGTGTTTGGGTTTTTGCGGCACCCTGCCCGCAGGCTCTTTTTTTAAACTTTCAACGGCTACCAGCAGGCTCTCGAGAAGTTTGTCCACCGAATCCAGGCGCTCATCTTTATTCTCGGCTGTAGCTTTACGGACGATTTCATCCAGTTTTTGATAAAAAGGTGTGTCGGGATTTATCAGTGATACGGTTTTCAATGGAAGGGTTTTTTCATCTATCTTGCCATCAATGGCTTCATACAGGATCTTTCCCAATGAATAAATATCGGCGCGGTGGTCAGCTTTTCTGAAATCAAAAAAATGTTCCGGAGACATATAATGGGCGGTACCCTTGACATCCATCGACTGGGTTACCGGCTTCAAACGGCTGGAACGCGCCAGACCGAAGTCGACAATTTTTGGAACCGCACCGTCCATCAGGACATTTTCAGGTTTCAGGTCACGGTGCACCATATCCAATGCATGAATCGCTTCGACACCTTTAAGCATGGGCAAAAAGCAATCCTCTAACCATTTTCGCATCAGCTCTTGTTCAGGGTAGAAGCCCTCCTCCGACATGGTAAAGCGCAGCGTGTCACCGGGGATATATTCCATCGCAATAAATTCAACCGGGTATTCCCTACCTTTTTTTGTGATAACAGACGTACCATGATCGAAGATTTGGACAACGTTCGGATGCCGCACCTGAGCCATCGCCTGGACTTCACGCCTGAACCGTTGTAGCGCAGTTTCAACCTCATCTTCATCTTCTTCGAGGGAGCGGAGCCATTCCTGGGATACCACCTTTATGGCCACGTCACGCTGCAGATTTAACTGATGGGCACGATAAACCTCTCCCATCGCTCCTTTGCCGATAAACTCAAGGATCACCCATTTATTTTGGATGACATCACCGGTGGCAAAAATTTTGCCCTGACTGGTGCTCATATTCAAATAAACTCCTAACCCGGACGACCCGGAATTGAAAATTGAAGATTGCAAATTGAATATTTATGGATGTCGCTCGCGCAGCGCAGGCGCTTGCGCCGCGTGTCGCTCCGTCCTTTTTAAAATGGAAAGAATTCCTTAAATATTCAATATTGATAATCTCGTAAAAAGTCCTATCGCCGGTCATTGCGAGGAACGAAGTGACGAAGCA
>CBDUUO010000688.1:0-2127 GCA_965370395.1 uncultured bacterium | reverse complement strand
CCCCATGACAGCACAATGAGGACGCCGCCCAGGATGGTGCCGAAGACTTTTTCCGAGATTCTAAAAAAGGTGCGATTTCCGATGTAGATTCCCAGCAGCAAGCCGGGCAGGGAAATCAAGCTGTAAAGCAGAATCTGACTGTCCATCAACCCCAGTGCGGTATAAGTGGCGACCTGCGAAACAGCGGAAGGCAAAAGGATCAGGACCAGCAGCCGGCGCATGGGGCTCTTTGCCAGGTAGCTTCCAAAATAGAGGATGAATATCGGAGAGTTGATTCCGACAAACCCGCCCGACAAACCGCCCAGAAATCCGATCACATAATCCTTAACACACCCCTTTTGCGGCATCCGTTCCTGAAATGTCTGGGATTTCTGTTTTCCCCGCCAGATAAGGAACCAGATCCCGGCGGCCAGAATCGCGATTCCTAAAATTTTTTCAAAACTTTTGAGCGGCGTCAGTTTCAGGGCAATGCCGCCGAGCACGGCGCCGATGATCATCAAAGCGGCAATGGGCCACCAGTACCGGCGGCTGGCAGGCTGGGGGTCTATTCTGTACATCACAAGGCCGCCGATGACATTCACAATGGATGAAAGAACCACGATCTGTTTGGCACCAATGATAAGCGATAAAATCGGGACAGCGACTGTGCTGACACCGATACCGGCAATGCCTTTTAAAAAGAAAGCCAGGAACGCCACAACCGGCAGGGCCAGGAATTCAGCAAAGGACATAAAAAGTGCCTTGAACTAAAATGAACTAAAGTTTGAAGGGCCTAAAGGTATGGTGTCGCTACGCTCCATCGTTCTTATAAAAATGATCCTTCGACCCAGAGGCTCTCGACGGGCAGAATTGATCAACGCTATTCGCTACCAGTGATCCGGTTTATAGTTTTCAGGCGGTTTTATGAAGCTCGGCGGCGCACACCACACCGATGCCGGCTCTGGTTAGGGCATCGGCTGTCAGGTTTGTCGAGCGATGCTTTTCGATATAATTCTGTTCAAGGGCCGGCATCAATCCCTGTTTTTCCACGTCGCTTTTGGCCATAAAGTATTCCAGAATGTCGGACGGATGCTCCAGTTCGGTCTCAATGTCCACTTCACCGCCTTCATGTTTGGCCGAAATGTTGGGCACATCCCGGGCGATTTCGACCAGCTCATCTCTGCGGTTATAGGGCTGGCGGACGATGGATTTCCAGGTTTCGGTAATGTGATGTTCAAACCGGACCACCTCTTCCAGGCCCAGAGCCTTGCGGATGGCGGCGGCTTTGCGGATGGTTTCATTGTTTACCGAGTTGGATAAATTAAATCCGATCAATGAAGTGGTTCCGTCCGGGCGGGAAAACAGGTGAGCCGTGGTCAGGGTCCACAATATGGCAAACGGATTGTCATTGCCCATAAAAACAGAGATTTTAAATTCATTATTTATCCCCAGCTTATGAAGGAAATATCCCACCAGCACGGTTCCGGCATTAATGTTGAGCACCTGCTGCACACCATAAGTGGTGTAGAATTTGAGATATTCTTTGACCCATTTGATAGGGTATTCGTTGGGCTGCCCCACCCCTCCGAAATAACCGGTGATGGTTTCCGGGCCGCCCAGGTGTATATTGGAGCCGTCGGTTCCTTTGGTATCCAGCGTTTCCACGTAGGTGGCGCCGATGATCTGCATGGCTGCGGCGACGGCCATAATTTCACCGTTGTCGGTTTCCTGTTCAGCCATGTTGCGGACCCGAATATAGCGGCCGGGCATCAATTCTCCGGTTTCAATGCTGCGCCGGGCTTCACTGATGAGCCACGGGAAATACTGCAATGCGCTGATTTCCAGGGTCACGGCGTTTTGTTGATCGATCTTTGTCGATTCGGCTTTATCTCCCAGCACGCGACGGTAATAGTCTGGCATGGAAATAAAGGCGGCGCTGCCTTTTTGATCCATCAGCCAGTTGAGGTCGTCCACATAGGGTGATTTGGCCTCTTTGAGTCCGGCCATTAAATTTTCGAGTTTACCGGCTTCCTGTGCTTTGCGGTTAATCTCTTGCGGCCCGCCGAATTCTTCGATGACTTCCAGCAGTTCATTGATGAGTTCGTTGTCCGGATCGGTTAAAAAGGCATTGATTTTTTCCAGGCGGTC
>CBDUUO010000687.1:0-2131 GCA_965370395.1 uncultured bacterium | reverse complement strand
CATGTGGGAGTATACCGATAAAGTAAAAGATCATTTTCTCAACCCGCGCAATGTGGGCGTATTGGAAGATTCTGATGGGGTGGGAGAAGTCGGATCCATCGCATGCGGTGATGCCCTGACGTTTTATTTCAAGCTCGATGAAAACGGCAAGATTAAAGACGCCACCTTCCAGACGTTTGGCTGTGCCAGTGCCATCGCGTCTTCATCGGCACTGACCGAAATGGTCAAAGGCATGACTCTGGAGGAAGCGCAAAAAATCACCAACGAAGACATCGCCGATTACCTGGGCGGCCTGCCGAAAGAAAAGATGCATTGCTCAGTAATGGGCCGCGATGCGCTTGAAAAGGCCATCACCTGTTATCTCGGTGAGCCCGAAAAAAAGGTAGATGGCGAAATTGTGTGTGAATGTTTCGGTGTCACCGACCGTGAAATCGAACGGGTTGTTCGGGAAAATAAGCTGACCACAATTGAAGATGTCACCGATTATGTCAAAGCCGGCGGTGACTGCGGCAACTGCCATGACCGCATCCAGGAAATCATCGACTCCATCCTGGGCACCACGCGGCCGGTTAAAGAAAAAAAACCGGCCCTGACCAATTTGAAGAAAATCAAGCTGATCGAAGAAATTATCGAGAGCGAGATTAATCCAACATTGAAAAAGGATGCCGGCCGGCTTGAATTAATCGATGTTGACGGCAATCGGGTTTTGGTGCGTTTGGGCGGCAGCTGTGCATCATGTGCCAAATCCCCGGTTACGCTTAAACACTATATTGAATCCAGATTGCGGGAACTGGTATCGCCGGAAATCGTGGTCGAGGAGGCACAGCAATGAAAGTGATTTATGTCGATAACAATGCCACGACGATGGTCGCCCCGGAAGTCCTGGATGCCATGTTGCCCTATTTCAGCACCTATTACGGTAACCCCTCCAGCATGCATTCTTTTGGCGGTGAAGTTGCCGGTTCAATTAAAACCGCCCGAGAAAACGTCGCCCGGCTGATTGGAGCGCAACCTGAAGAGATCGTTTTTACCAGCTGCGGCACCGAAAGTGATGGTACCGCTATACGAGCGGCCATCGAATCCTATCCGGATAAAAAGCATATTGTGACTTCCAGGGTCGAGCACCCCGCTGTAAAAAATCTCTATGAAATCCTGTCCAAAAAAGGATACCGCGCCACGTTTGTTCCGGTTGACCATAGTGGCAGACTCGATATCGACTATCTATATGACAGCCTGAGCGATGATACGGCAATTGTCAGCCTCATGTGGGGCAACAATGAAACCGGGGTGATTTTTCCAATCGAAGAAATCTCCCGGGAGGTCAAAAGCCGGGGGATTTTATTTCATACCGATGCCGTTCAGGCCGTGGGCAAAATTCCCATCAACATCAGCGAGACCGGCGTGGACATGCTCTCGCTTTCCGGCCATAAGTTTCACTCTCCCAAGGGAATCGGTGCGCTTTATATTCGTAAAGGCACCCGGTTCTCACCGTTTATGGTCGGCGGCCACCAGGAAAAAGGTCGGCGCGGCGGAACTGAAAACACGGCATCGATTATCGGCCTGGGTAAAGCCGCCGAATTGGCGGCTGCACATCTTGAGAAAAATGGTTATGATCGCATCAGCCGGCTGCGGGACAAACTCGAGCAAACCCTGCTGGCCAAGGTGCCCAATGCAATGATCACTGGTGACCCGGCAAACCGTTTACCGAACACCACCAGCATTGCCTTTGAATATGTGGAAGGAGAAGCGATTCTGCTGATGATGAATGAACACGGCATCTGCGCATCTTCGGGCTCCGCCTGTACCAGCGGCTCGCTGGAACCCTCCCATGTTCTACGTGCCATGGGAATTCCCTTTACAGCGGCCCACGGCTCTATTCGCTTCAGTCTCAGCCGTTATAATACGGAAGATGAAATTGATGTGATTCTGGAAAAATTGCCGCCCATCATCGAGCGCTTAAGAGAGCTGTCGCCCTTTTGGGAACAAGCAATGGGAAATTGATGTTGGATTTCGGATTTGGGATTTTGGATTTTGGATTGTCGGAATTCTCTTTCTGTTTTAAATCTAAAATCCGAGATCCAAAATCTAAAATTGACAGACTCGTAAAAAGTCTGCCAAGCTGTCATTGCGA
>CBDUUO010000686.1:0-2139 GCA_965370395.1 uncultured bacterium | reverse complement strand
ACTCAAACAGGCATTTCATGATCAAAGATTCCCATACATTCAGATCGAGTTCACCCCCCTCGACCGCCATGGTTACAGATAGATCATGCCCGCAAACCTGGTAACAGACTTGCATGATCATTTCGGGTATGACCGGATTTATTTTACCCGGCATGATGGAGGAACCCGGCTGGGCTGCCGGCAACTCGATTTCACCAAAACCCGCCCTGGGGCCGGATGAAAGAATCCTCAGATCACCGGCGATTTTCGCAAGACCGGTGGCCAAACTTTTCAACACGGCGGAGACTCGAACATAGACATCGCCGTTCTGGAGACCATCAAAGAAATTCTTTTCTTTTCTCACCGGAATGCCGGATATTTCTGGTAGGTAGCGGTAAACTGCTTCCGTGTACCCGGGGAATATTCCCAATCCCGTGCCTACGGCTGTTGCACCAAGCGGTATATCCAGACAGCTATCGGCTGCTTTTTGGACTTCCTGCCCCTGCCTTCTGATAAAGGAAAGGTATCCGCTGAACTCCTGGCCCAGGGTGATTGGCACAGCATCCTGCAGGCACGTTCTGGCAATCATTACAACATTTTTGAACTCTCGGGCTTTACGTCGCAGAACCGCCTTTAACTCACCGATACTGCTCTCCAGCTCAATTAGATGAAGGTAACAGGCCATTTTCACGGCGCTGGGAATTACATCGTTGGTCGACTGGCCCATGTTGACATGGTTGTTTGGATGGACGCAGTCATAGCCTTTATGGCCTGTTAGAATTTCATTTGCCCGGTTAGCAATCACTTCGTTTATATTCATATTAGCAGATGTCTCGCCACCTCCCTGAAAAATATCAACAGGAAACTGGTCATCCATTTTTCCGTTCATAATCTCATCCGCAGCCGCACATATAGCATCGACAATCTTTTTTTCAAGAATACCGGCTTTTCGATTTGCTAAAGCTGCGGCTTTCTTAATGGCGGCCAGGCACCAGAGGAATTTTGGGTAGTAGCTGATCTTTTGCCCGGAAATCGAAAAATTCCGTTTGGCCCTTTCGGTTTGTACACCATAATAGACATCATCGGGCAGGAACAGTTCACCCAACATATCTTTTTCTTTACGCATTGGCTAAAGTCTCCGTTAATGAACCGATTGTATCCTTTTGGGTACTCCTTTTCATTACAATTATACGGGTTATATGGTTACTTAATGGATAAACGGTCTTCGGGCTCCAAAACCAGTGGATTCGAATTAACTGTTTCAGGATATTTCAGACCCGTACCTGTATTTAATAAGACCACCTTTTCGTCCGGCTGTATCCACCCGGAATGAAGTAGCTTCATCGCAGCACTCAGTGTTGCTGCACCTTCAGGACAAACGAAGATACCTTCTGTTGCGGCAAGCATTTTTACGGCGTTCAATATATCTTCGTCATCTACCGATACAGCACAACCATTGGTTTGGTAAATGGCATCCAGAACTAAAAAATCACCGAGAGCTTTGGGAACTGTAATTCCGAACGCGATGGTTTGTGCCTTTTCCCAGAAGATAGATTCTTTTTTCTTTTCCTCCCAAGCCCGGACGATCGGGGCACATCCGGAGGATTGAACCGCCACCAGGCGCGGAAATTTACCATTTATCCATCCGATCTCTTGCAATTCTTTGAGTGCTTTATAGATACCAATAATACCGACACCGCCACCGGTGGGATAGAGAATCACATCAGGTAAATTCCACCCAAATTGTTCGGCGATCTCCAGTCCCATGGTTTTCTTGCCCTCGATCCGATAAGGCTCTTTTAATGTGGATGCGTCAAACCAGCCGTAGTCCGTCACCGCTTTGAACACTATTTTCCCAGCATCGCTGATTAATCCGTTGACCAGAAATAATGAGGCACCTGCCACAGCGCACTCGCCGCGCGGTATCGGTGGGGCATCTTTGGGCATCACGATCACAGCCTTTATTCCTGCTGAGGCACAGTAGACTGCCCAGGAAGCGCCGGCATTACCGTTTGTCGGCATGGCTAATGTGCTTATTCCAAGTTCTTTAGCTTTTGATACACCAACCGCTGCACCACGCGCCTTGAAAGTACCGGTAGGAATAAGCCCCTCGTCTTTGAGGAAAAGTTGATGAAATCCTGTCTTTCGGCCTAAATTATT
>CBDUUO010000685.1:0-2153 GCA_965370395.1 uncultured bacterium | reverse complement strand
CAGAGGCGCACAAGTCCTCCAGAGGCGGATAAATTCGCTTCGCTCCGGTTGAATCCCAGCTTTAGTGGGGTTGCACGGCAACATTCAACTGGGCAGGGCGAGAACGAGCAGGATAGGAAAATCTTCCATCCCCCCTAGAAAAGGGTGGGATGGTTCAGATTCCGAGATTGTGTACCCGGTACTTTACAGGTTCGGGGATTCTCGATACCAAAAAAATGTGACCGCGGATTACCAGCGGTTTCCGGGCCTTTCGGGAAAGAAAGCCGGAGCGAAAGGATAAAGGTTAAAGGAATCTCGGCCTCCAGGGTTTCTGGTCTCCCGATCTGCCGGCTTTAAACAAACTTGTCTTTCCACAGATCGGAGAGAAATTTTTGCCAGGGAACGGTCAGGATGCTGTCGGTAAGGGTACTTACCGGGTCCTGGCTGACCAGGATTAAATTTTGAAATACACCTTCTTCCTTTAAATAATTTAATCCTTTGAAGTCATTTCTGCTGATCTTTCTGGATGCTTTCACCTCTATGGCTGTCCGGGTGCCTATCAAAAAATCCACCTCATGACCGCTTTTTGATCTCCAGTACGCCAGGGGGAGTTTTTTGCGCTTGTAACTCAAGTATGCCCGCAATTCCATACAGATAAATTGCTCAAAACTTTTTCCGTAAAGATTGGAGTTGCGATCCAGTGCCTCCGTGCCGGCCAGCATGTGTGTGATGCCGGGGTCGAAGAAATAAAATTTTCCGGTTTTGATCGCTTTGCGCTTTTTGGATTCGGTCCAGGCGGGCAGAAGAAAGCCGACCAGGGTATCTTCCAGCAGGCCGACATATTCCGTAACCGTTGAAGGCGGCACCTGGCAGTCATTTGCAAGCTTGGTGAAATTAATCATTTCGCTATTGGCCAGTGCAATGGTTTTCAAAAAACGCGAAAATGGCGGAAAACGCCTTATCAGCCCCTCTGCCAGAATTTCTTCTTTCAGGTAAGTGTTTACATAGGCATCAAGCTCTTCCTCCGGATGCGCGCTTAGATAGACGGCCGGCAGGCCACCATAGCGCAGGTAGCGGCTTAAATCAAAATCAGGTATTTCGTGGTAAATCAGCGGGAACATCCCGGCATCCCAGACACGCCCGGCTAAAAGGTTTGCCCTGCCCCGGCGCAGTTTTCGTGCACTGGAACCTGTGAGTAAAAA
This sequence comes from uncultured bacterium, assembly GCA_965370395.1. Classification (GTDB taxonomy): domain Bacteria; phylum Desulfobacterota; class Desulfobacteria; order Desulfobacterales; family JAHEIW01; genus JAHEIW01. Next base: position 972 of record CBDUUO010000685.1, on the reverse strand, counting down.
AGTGAGATTGTGGGATTCGATGAGTCGGTGGATTTCATTGAGAAGTTCCGGGATGCGTTGGATTTCGTCAATCACGATGATGTCGGCAGGGGCCGCTGCAATCAGAGATTCAAGTTCATGGGGAGCAGCGGACAGCCTCAGAAAATACCGTGAATCAAGAAGGTCTATGATGGTGGCTGTTTTCGCCAGTTGTTGACGAATGAGGGTGGTTTTACCTGTGGCACGCGGCCCAAAAAGAAAAAATGATTTCATTGCCAACAAAGGAGGCAGTTGTAATTGTCGTTTAATTTCCATACAGCAACTCTATTGTGGATTATCTTGATAATTCACATTATAAATAGTTGTTGTGAGGATTGCAAGGGGAAAAGATTTGATCTCTCTGTGACCTTTGAGAGTTTTTTGTGAGATAGGTCGTATGCTCGTTGCACTTGTTTTCTGCGAAGCCCCGATGAATTGGTTTTCAAATTTCATTGGTCAAGTCCCGGGAAACGGGGACGTCCCTTCTATATTTCCATTTAAGAAATAACCGCATCAATCTCAAGGAGCGGGGAGAAATGCCATGCCAGCTCAAGCCGGAAAAGGACCAGTCTTCGCTCTGACGAGCTACTCCACGGCAGGCGATTCTTTCCGGAAAACGATCCGGCGTCGCTCTAGCGAGCTATGCCGAACAGGCCCGGCGTCACTCTAGCGAGCTATGCCGGACAGGCAAGTCATGTTAAAGGCGGTAGGCTGCCCGGATTCCCAAAAGAAAATAATTGTGTCGGGAGGGTTAATAAGCGCTGCTGCGATGTGATGCGGCTAACATATAAAACTAAAAAAACATTTTCTCATTCTCATCGATTTAATAAAAAAAACGCCAGGCTCCTATTCGATACCGCCACGTTTCAGGATCAAAGTCTTTTAGTTTTTTAACGTTGTGCAAAAGAAGTATTCAAGCCAAACTCAACTTTAAAATCAGTGGCCTTCACAATC
>CBDUUO010000684.1:0-2156 GCA_965370395.1 uncultured bacterium | reverse complement strand
GATTCTCGACCCTTTAATCCTTTTCGCGGCTGCAAGCCGCTCCCACAGGAGGTTGGATTAGAAGGAGTAGCTTCAGGCACAACTGAATCGAACCAATCAAACTAATTGAACCAAACAAACTAATTGAACCAATTGAACCAATCTAACCATTAGAACATTAGTGAATCTTTATGTTTGGAAATTTTTTATACTTTATCATTGTTCTTCTGATATACCTGACGTATCAACCCTCCGAAGAGACTAATTTCAGCGGCTTTGAAACGATCACCCTCTTTATCGGTTTGATTGTATTCTTTTTTTATTTTACCGCATTTCTATTTCGCAGACTCGAAAAGCGAATTGCCAATGGCGACTTTCCACAACTCGATTCTCTTTTTCATTCCATTTTAATGCGTCAGTCCATCATGGCGATTCTTATTTTCGCCATCGACATTTATGGCCTGAATCTCTCCTCTTTTTTAATCGACATTCCCTTTTTCGCTACGATTCCTACTCTTGCGGCGCTGTTGTTTCTGGGCCTGTTTGTTTTTTACCTGGCGCTGGTCTGGGCGTGCGCCTACGGACCCTATAAAAAACTATACCGCAGCGACATCTCCAAAAAATCATATGTTCTTTCAAACATCACCTTTTCAATCCCGGTACTGCTTCCCTGGCTTATTCTTTCCGGGTTTGCCGATCTGATAAAAGCATTGCCGTTTGAATGGCCCGCTCGCTTTCTGGAGACCACCGAAGGCGAGGTGACTTACTTTCTAATTTTTCTTATTGCCGTGGCAGTCGTCGGGCCGGCAATGATTCAGAAAATCTGGCGGTGCAAACCACTCGAATCCGGCGAGCATCGAAAACGCATCGAAAGTTTATGCCGGAAGGCCGGCCTTGCCTATGCCGATATTCTTTACTGGCCGATCTTCGGCGGCAAAATGATCACGGCCGGCGTCATGGGGCTCATCCAAAAGTTTCGCTACATACTGGTCACCCCTTCCCTCCTGCAATTACTCGAGCCCGAAGAAATCGATGCCGTTATCGCTCATGAAATCGGTCATGTCAAAAGAAAACATCTGGTATTTTACCTGTTGTTTTTAGTCGGTTACATGCTGCTGTCTTATGTAACTTTTGATATGATTCTTTTTGGAATCATTTACGCTGAGCCGGTTTACTGGTTTATCAATAAAACCGGAATCGAACAGACCACCGTTTTTTCGGCCCTTTTCAGCCTGGTGATCATCATTGTGTTTTTAATCTATTTTCGCTTTATTTTCGGGTTTTACATGCGCAATTTTGAGCGCCAGGCGGATATCTATGTCTTCACGTTATTTGATTCGGCCAAACCGTTGATCTCAACGCTGGAAAAAATTGTAACCACCAGCGGGCAATCTGCTGACAGACCGAACTGGCACCATTTCAGTATCCAGGAACGAATTGATTACCTGCAAAAATGCGAATTAAACAGCCGGTGGATCCGTCGGCATAATCGAAAAGTCAATAAGAGCATCGGCATATACCTCGCCGGAATGCTGCTGATCGGCTTCGTGGGATACCAGTTGAACCTTGGCGTTATTGGAGATAAATTAAATCAAAATTTTTTAGAAAAAGTCATTGCCAGAGAACTGCAAAAATCTCCGGACAATCCCAATTTGTATCGGCTTCTGGGAGATCTTTATTACAAACGCAAAGATTACGAAGGCGTTAAATCCGCCTATGAAAAGGCCCTTGAGCTGCGGTTACATGACCCCCATGTACTCAATAACCTGGCCTGGTTTTACGCAACCTGTGAGATTGAATCCCTGCGCAATCCCGAACGATCTCTGAGTCTCGCAAAATTGGCGGTAGAAATCGAACCCTCATCCCACATCTTTGACACATTGGCCGAGAGCTATTTTGCAAACGGAATGAATCAGGAAGCGATTGAAGCCGGTGAGCAGGCGCTGAAACTGGCGAAAGGAAATCGCGCTTACTATAAGGAGCAGTTGGAAAAGTTTAGGAAGGCAGCTGAACAATGAGGCAAGATCATTGGAGGAATAATGGAATTGTGGAATAATGGTTTTAGCAGATTTGAATCAGAAAATTAGATATATTCCTTTTTAACCCAATATTCCATAATCTAGTTATCCAGAAAGAACAAGTGGTATTGAATGTGGGAGCGGCTTCCAGCCGCGACA
>CBDUUO010000683.1:0-2159 GCA_965370395.1 uncultured bacterium | reverse complement strand
GAGGATTTTAAAGAAGAAAAACGTAACTATTGAAAATTTGGTCTGAGTGTTTTATAATATAATTTTGCTTATAGCTCATAATTCAGGGTTATCTGAAACTGAAGTGATCCGCTAATACCAGAGCTAAATTTTTAATTAAAAATTTAAAAATTTCACTTAAAAGAAGGGGCTCTTCGGAGTCTTTTTTTTGACTTAATTTTAAAGGAGTCCGTTAAATGAATTTTTTCCAAATTCGGCCGGCAATTAAAATAACGATCATCATGACGCTTATACTGGCGTCAGTTTCGGCTTTCGCTGCAGATATAAAGGCGCCTGAAGAAAAAGTGGCCGCGGTCAACAGTGTTATTATCAGCAAAGGTGAGTTTGACCGCGAACTGGATTTCTTCGTCAGGCGGGCTGCCTCGGGTGGAAAACAGATTCCTGATTTTCAAATGGCTCAGATGAAAAATGAGGTCCTGGAAAGTCTTATTAACCGCGAATTGCTTTTCCAGGAAAGCAAGAAAAAGGGGGTTCAGGTAAAATCTGAAGCCGTTTCAGATCAACTTAAGAATATCCAACAAAGATATCCGAACAAAGACGAATTTAAGAAACTGCTAAACGACATGGGCCTTACGGAATCAGACTTACAAGCGCAGATCGAGCACGGCATGGCCATCCAGAAACTCATCGACGAAGAGGTTGCCGACAAGATCAAGATCAGCGATGAAGAAACCAAGTCCTATTATGATGCCAATCCGCAGCTTTTCCAACAACCCGAGCAGGTCAAAGCCAGCCACATCTTAATCAAAGTGGATGCCAACGCAACTGATGCACAGAAAGCCGAAGCCCGTAAAAAAATCAAAGAGGTCCAGCAAAAAGTACAAAAAGGAGAAGATTTTGCGACCCTCGCCAAAACCTATTCCGAGGGGCCCAGCGGCCCGAGAGGAGGAGACCTGGGCTACTTCAGGCGTGGCCAGATGGTTAAGCCTTTCGAGGCGGCGGCCTTTAGTTTGAAACCAAACGAGACCAGCGATATTGTCGAAACGCGCTTCGGGTATCACCTGATTAAAGTCGTTGGCAAAAAGCCCGCAAAAAAGATGACCTATGCAGAGGTCAAAGATCGGCTTAACGACCGCCTGAAGAAACAGAAGATGGCTTCAGAAACCAACGCTTACATTGAAAATCTTCGAAAAGGCGCAAAAATAGAAAAATTCTTATAACCCTTTTTTAAAAAAGGAGATACAACATGACCATCAAAATGACCTGGTACAGTCATGCCTGCTTTCTAATTGAGACCGATCAAACCCGCTTGCTTATCGACCCCTTTCTCAGTGACAATCCCTTGGCATCCGGGAAGGCCGATGAGATTCAAACGGATTATATCCTGGTATCTCACGGACATGGTGATCATCTGGGAGACACCGTAAACATCGCCAAACGAACCCATGCCACCGTCATCTCAAATTATGAGATCCAGACCTGGCTGGTCAACCAGGGGGTCGAAAATACGCATCCGCAGCACATCGGCGGCGGTTTCGATTATCCCTGGGGGAGGGTCAAGCTGACCATTGCCCAGCATGGATCGGCTCTGCCGGATGGGTCCTACGGTGGAAACCCCTGTGGGTTTTTGTTCTATATCAAAGGCAAAAAAATCTATCACGCCTGTGACACCGGCCTTTTCTATGACATGAAGCTGATCGGTGAGGAAGGAATCGATCTGGCAATTTTACCCATCGGTGACAATTTTACCATGGGCCCCGATGATGCGCTTCGGGCAGTCAAACTGATCGAACCTCAACAGGTGGTTCCGATTCATTACGACACTTTTGATGTCATCAAACAGGATCCTCACGCCTGGGCCGAGCGGGTACGGAAGGAAACCACCGCAAAAGCAACCGTAATGAATCCCGGGGAATCTTTAGAACTGTAATGAATCGCAAACCAGAAGCAACGATCCAAAAAAAAAATTCGTAACCGCAGCGATAGTAGTCCGGAAGTGTGGATAGGCTTTACATATTCCAACACCAACTCAATTTGTGTTATTGGCAAGTGATGGCAGGAATTTCAAACGCGATTTTTGCGTGATCGCTTATGAGATATCACAGGTTTTCATAAACTAAAGATCATCTCAATATATCTTTAATTTTGAAGCAAAAAACGAACCACAATATATAGTGCCC
>CBDUUO010000682.1:0-2160 GCA_965370395.1 uncultured bacterium | reverse complement strand
CCCGATAAACCGGGATTTCCGCTTCGCTAGAACCCCGCGAGCGGGATCTACGCTACGCTACGACCGGCTAAGCTTGTCCGGGTTAGGTTTAACACATTTAATTTATTCTAATTTCTTGCTTCTTGTCAAATAGTATTTCATCTGATAATGATTTAGCATGAATGTGCCGCATGATCGTTCCAGGTTAATTCTCGCCTCCAAATCCCCGCGGCGAAGCGAGTTGCTTGAACAGGCGGGGATCACATTTTCCGTAATTCCAAGCGACTTTGACGAAAGTACGGTGGCGATGTCCGATCCGGGTTCCTATGTCATCGCGCTGGCCAAATCAAAGGCGGTTGATATATCGGAAAAGCATCCGGCCAGCTGGGTCATCGGGGCCGACACGATTGTGCTCATCGACCGCAAAATTCTGGGCAAACCCGGCTCCAAAGAAGAGGCCCGCGATATGCTTCAGCGCCTCAGCGGCAAAACCCATCAGGTGCTGACCGGGTACTGCATTTGCTGTAAAAAGAAAAACAGGTTTTATTCAGAAACGGTAAAAACCGATGTGCGTTTTAAAAAGCTAAGTGATGCAGAAATCGAATGGTATATTCAAACCGACGAACCTTTTGACAAAGCCGGAGCCTATGCTATTCAGGGTCTCGGGACCTTTCTGGTTAAAAGCATTAACGGATCATATACCAATGTGGTCGGTCTGCCGGTGTGTGAGGTGATTGAGTTTCTGACCAAGGAAGGGGCCATCGGACCAAATTCAACAAAGCGTTAGAAGCGATCTAAATCCGCCGGCGACAGGATTAGGCCCAACAGCTTTGTTCTGGACTTTTTTCGCGGCAAGATGCCGCTCCCACACTGCTGCAATGCGTTGTGGGAGTGGCTTCCAGCCACGATTAGTTTTTAAGATCGGTTTTAGGTTGAGGAAAATTGTATTATTTTATCGGCAGAAAATCCGATTAACGGGACTTGAAATTGAAAAAACGACTGGAACAGATAAGACAGCGCATTCGCCAGGCAGCCGAATCCTGTAACCGGGATGCGGATTCTGTTCGCCTGGTGGTGGTGAGCAAGACCATTGCGGCTGAAATTGTCAAAGAAGCCATAGACGCCGGTGTCACCATTCTGGGTGAAAATTACGTCCAGGAAGCACGCGATAAGTTCAAAGCACTGGTTCAATATCCGGTCAGCTGGCATTTTATCGGACATCTGCAATCAAACAAAGCCAAATATGCCGTCAGGCTTTTTGATTTAATTCATTCGGTCGATTCACTCAAACTGGCGCGTGAACTGGACAAACAGGCCGGAAAAGTGGACAAAATTCAGCAAATCCTGGTGCAGGTCAATATCAGCGCTGAGGACACCAAATCCGGGATCTCGACCGATGAGGCCCCCCGACTGATTGCAGAGATCAGTCAGCTGAAAAACCTCGCCGTTAAAGGCCTGATGACCATGCCGCCCTATTTTTACCAGCCTGAAAAAGTCCAGCCGTTTTTCGCCGATTTGCGTGAACTGCGGGATCAGATAAAAGGACAATCGCTGCCCAATGTATTCCTGGACGAACTGTCTATGGGTATGACCGGTGATTTTGAAGTTGCCATCAAAGAGGGCGCCACCCTGGTGAGGATCGGCACGGCTATATTTGGAGAAAGGCAATGAAAGCCCTTTTGCACGTCTGCTGCGCAAACTGCGCCATATACCCGATCAAAACGATGAGAGAAGATGGCCTGGAGGTAATGGGTTTTTTTTACCGCCATAACATCCATCCCTACACCGAATGTTTAAGGCGTCAGGAAGCCCTTGAAGCCTATGCCGAACAGATCAATTTGAAGGTCATTTACCAGGACGGCTACGATCTGGAAGGGTTTATCCGGAACGTGGCCTTTCGGGAATCCGAGCGCTGTAATTATTGCTATCATGACCGCCTGCGCTCAACGGCCCTGCTTGCCAAACGCGGGAAATTCGATTACTTCTCTTCGACATTGCTTTACAGCAAGCACCAAAAGCATGAGCTTATCCGCTCGATAGGAGAATCCATCGGCAAATCGGTGGGTGTCCCGTTTTTATACCATGATTATCGGAAGGGCTGGAAGGAAGGCATTGAATGTTCAAAACAAATGGGGCTCTACCGGCAGCATTACTGCGGGTGTGTGTACAGTGAGAAAGAAC
>CBDUUO010000681.1:0-2171 GCA_965370395.1 uncultured bacterium | reverse complement strand
GCCGATTATCATCTGATACAAGAAACTCATTTTTTAGATTCGCGATCTTGAGATAAATCAATTTAAGCGACTTGTCCGATCTGAAAAATCTAAAGCTCAAAGGCAAAATTATTTATGTTCATCGTTCCGGTAACCGGTCAAATCAGCCGACGCAATCTGCCCCTGGTCACCATCGGCCTTATTCTGATTAACTGTTTGGTATTTTTCATTTTTCAATCGCATCAGCCCGAACAGTACCTGGAGGCCGAAGGATATTATTTTACATCCGGTTTGGCTGAAATCGAAATAGCCCGTTTCATTGAATACCGCAATGCGACTGCTGATGAACCATTCGATCCGCAGGAAATAGACCAGCTCAATGATGAAGAGCTGATTGAGCTTTATCTCAAGATGCGGCAGGATGGCGAATTTGATGCAAAGCTGCGCAATGAAGAAATTATCACACCGCGGGATCCGGAGTATCATGAATGGAAACAGCTAAGAAACTGGTATGAACACCTGCATTCAAAGATTATTTCTGCGAAATACGGATTTATCCCGGCCGAGTCAAAACCCATCACCTTTTTCACCCATATGTTTTTGCATGGCAGCTTTCAGCATCTGCTGGGCAACATGATATTTTTGTGGCTGGTGGGCTGTATGATTGAAATGGGCAGCAGCAGGGTTTTCTGCAGTGCCACGTATGTGCTCACCGGTCTTGGGGCCGTAATGCTTTTCTGGCTGATGAATCCCCAAAGCGGCATCCATCTGGTGGGGGCTTCCGGAGCGATTTCCGGGCTGATGGGCATCTTCTGTGTTTTATACGGCAGAAAAAAAGTGAAATTTTTTTACTCTTTAGGCGTATATTTTAACTATTTCAAAGCCCCGGCCATTATTCTGCTGCCGGTCTGGATCGCCAAAGAAATCTATTTCCTCTATACCGACGACATCGGCAATGTGGCTTATGAGGCTCATCTGGGTGGATTGATTTCCGGCGCGGTGCTCGGGCTGATCGGGTTTATTCTATTTCGGAAAACGAATGCGGATACGCTGGAAACCGATGAACCCATAGATGAAATTTCTCCTTTGATTGAAAGGGCGCTGGAGCATGTCGGCCGATTGGAAATGGATGCCGGCAGCCGGTTACTTGAGCAGGCGCTGACGAAAGGCCCCGGACATATCGGGGCCCTGACACATCTGTTCAATATTCATAAAAACAATCCCCGCGACCCGCGGTTTCACGAAACCGCCCGACAATTGCTTAATCGCCTCACCACGGATAGCGCCCATCACAACACCGCCGGTCAAGTTTATGAAGAATATATCCGATCAGCCGGTCAGCCCTGCCTGTCGGCGGATCTGTATTTGCGGATGATTGCCGTTTTGGCCGGATTGGGATATCCGGAAAAAGCCGAAGGAATCATGGCCATGTTTTTAAAGCAGAAACCAAATTTGCCCGGAATCCCGCAGGCCCTTTTAAAGCTGGCGGAGGGATTTCGCCGGAAGGAAATTAAGGAAAAGTATCAAAGATGCTTAATTCTGCTCGGGAAAAAATACCCGGAGTCTGCAGAAGGTCAAATCGCCCGCCGAAATCTTCAAAAACCAGATGAAGCACACGGTGTTTCGGCCTAATGTATTTATTCGAAATTAAGCGGCTATTTTTTATTCTTCAATAAGGTTTTGAGATTGGCGAAGGGCTTATGGATGGAAGTTGTCTCCTGCTCGCCGTCCGGCGTCACCTCGTCACACCCATCCTGATCCAGATATCGCGAGTGCTCATTGTCGTGGCAGTAGAGACACAGTAGTTCCCAGTTGCTCCCGTCGGGCGGATTGTTATCGTGGTTGTGGTCTTTGTGATGGACCGTGAGCTCACGAAGTTTCTTGCCTTGGAATTCGCGCCCGCACCGCGCACAGATCCAGGGATGAATCTTGAGCGCTTGCTCCCGATAACCCTGCTCTCGCTGCTGGCGGCTACGCCAGGCCTCAGCGACAATCCGGTCCATTTTGTCTTTGTCTAATCTTGTTTTCTTCGATGGCATATGTTGATCCTCGAGTTGTGTCATTTAGGCTAGTGTTGTGTCCCACAAAAATGTTACAAAAGTCGTGTGGTATATTTTAGTTCAGTTGAGTTCTTTAAACAACACCATGTCTATGGTGTCAGGTGTCAGTGTTCAGGTGTCAGGTGCCATGAA
>CBDUUO010000680.1:0-2172 GCA_965370395.1 uncultured bacterium | reverse complement strand
ATTTTGGCAGCCATATCCTGTTTGTATTCTTGAAGTTTTTCGGAAAGGCCGGCATCTGCCAGGGCCAGGATTTGAACTGCCATGATTCCTGCGTTTCTGGCACCGGGTTTTCCAATCGCCATGGTGGCTACCGGAATGCCGGGCGGCATCTGAACGGTCGCTAATAACGCGTCCATTCCCTGTAAACAGGAAGAATCGATGGGGACTCCGATGATGGGAAGGCTGGTGTGAGCCGCCATGGCTCCGGCCAGATGAGCGGCATGTCCCGCCCCGGCGATGATAACTTTGATACCGCGCTCAGGGGCGGTGGATGCCCACGCTGCCGCCCGCTGCGGGCTTCTGTGTGCGGATGCAATCGTTATTTCAAAAGCAACACCGAAATCTTTTAAAACATCCGCAGCGCTTTGCATGACGCCCATATCAGAATCACTTCCCATGACAATGCCGACAACCGCTGATCCTTTAGATCCACTTGGCTTCTTTTCTTCTGCGCTCAATGTTCCTCCTTACGTTATTTCAAATTTCCTTGCCAGTTTTTCCAGCAATGCCATTTTTTTCTGATCCAGTTCCTCTCTGCCGATCCGGGCCCCTTTAATCCCGCCGTTTAGTGCGATTTCCGACAGGTAACATCCGCCATTTTCTAAAATCATCAAATCCAGGTGGGCAAACGGAAATCTGCCCCGTTGCATGACGGATCGGCAAAACGCCTCCTTTTTCTCAGCCAGTCTGCAAGGAGACCCGGTGCCGCCCAAACTTATGTTTACCCTGAAATTATGAGGATTGCAGCGCGTATAGGATTCGACATAGTCTTCCACAACGATGACGCGAATGTCTGTAAATTCCTCCTGGAAAGGCTGCAATACAAAAGGATAGGAAGATTCAGACAAAGCCATGAAACTGTACAGGGTTTCAATCGTTTCCCACCGGCGGATTCCGTGGCCGCAGTGCATGCCGTCATGTTTAGTCACAACGGGCCCGATACCATTCTTACCAAATATGTTTATGGCTTCAAGCAAATCGGTACGGCGCGGTATGGCCAGCGTATGCGGAAGCATCCATTCATGCAGAACAAATGTCTGGGCGACTTTGGAACTGTTCAGGATCTGCGAGAGCGGTGACGGCAGGCAGCGTATACCGCGCTCCAGCATATCGATGAACATCGGTTGTTTGAGATACTTCAATGACAGGTTGCCGATAAAGACATCCCCGGCCGTTAATTCATTATAGCGTGCCTTCAGCTCCCGGCTACCTCTGACAATCATTGAATCACCCGCTGTTCCCATGTGCTTCGATGCAAAGATCGATGAGTTGATCCAGAAGGCGGCTGAAACTCAATCCTGCAACCCGGGCGGCCTGGGGCAACAGGCTGGTCGCGGTCATTCCCGGTATGGTGTTGGTCTCCAGAACGTATATCTCCCCATCTTTTAATATCATATCGGTGCGGCTGCAGCCTTTGCAGAAAAGGGCTCTGTGCGCAGTTTTGGCATAAGCCTGCGCCTTTTGAGTCGTTTCATCATCAATGCGCGCCGGACAGATTTCCTGGGTGACGCCGGCAGTATATTTAGCCTCGTAATCGAAAAACTCGTGTTCATCATCCGGTATGATCTCAATAATCGGCAATGCCAGCAGGTCCTTGTTGCCGATCACCCCGCCGGTCAGCTCGATGCCCTCAATATAACCTTCAATCAATAGGGTTGAATCATGCGAAAATGCTTTTTCCACGGCCTTTTGGATGGTCTGCAGCGATTTGACAATGGTCATGCCGACGCTGGAGCCCGCTTCGTTCGGTTTGATTACCAGCGGCAAGCCCAGCTGTTTTCCCCAGGCGGCCGGCTCCAGCGCATCGCCTTTTTGCAATGCGATATAAGGTGGAATGGGCAGATCGGCTTTTTCATAAAGGTATTTGGAAGCGAGCTTATTCATGGCAAGGGAGCTGCCGAGAACGCCTGAACCCTGATAGGGGATATTCAGCAGCTCAAGAAGCCCTTGAACCGTTCCATCTTCGCCATAGGGGCCGTGAAGAATAATCAGGGCCGCATCAATGCCGGGCGCATCCTCAACCAGACGCGCCAGATCGGTTTTGGGATCGTAGCGGACAATGTTGTATTTTTCCTGATCCAGGGCATCATAGACCTGATCACCGCTGTTGAGGGAAACCTCACGCTCCGAGGA
>CBDUUO010000679.1:0-2174 GCA_965370395.1 uncultured bacterium | reverse complement strand
TATTGTACAGCGTGTCAGCAATCATCGTCATGACAACATCAAAGTGAACTTTAACCAGAATCGGAGAAGAAAGGACATTCAGGTTGAAAAATTTGACTGCTTCAGAGATGACATTTTCCACACGCCATCGTCGGGAGTAGTTGCCAACTAGCAACTCTAAGGTGGTATCGAAATCATTTGAGATGAGAAAAGCCGGTTTTTCGTGGCCATTGCCCCGAACAATAACCTGGCGCAGTTCTCCCTCATAATCTCTAAGCTCTATGAATGATTCGAGCACCAGCGGGTTGGGGTACTTTCTTTTCGCATGAGGGATATGGATACGTTTCCATGATCGCAGATTATTTACCTGATCGATCAGATTTTTACCGCGGCGTCGCAGGGTGATAAACTTGATGCCCAGCGCATTCAACTGTGAAAGATTTTCATAGGTTGTAAATTTAGAGTCAAAGATGAAAGTGGGTTTGAGGCCTCGGCGGATGCTTTTCCAGAAAGACAAAAAAGCTAATACCTGATCATCGGACTCATCACGGGCAATATCTGCAGCTGTATAGAGGATAAGTTTTGAGGAGGCATCCTGGGCAAACAGGGTAAGGGCTGCTTTCATCTTTTTGTTGCGCGCTCCGGCCCAGTGCTTTTGCAACACCGACTCATCGCCAAAATGAGGTATCGTATGAAAGTCCAGGTTGATAATGCTGCTGTCATATAAGCGAAGTTTATGGGCTTGTGTCACAAAGGCTTTTTGAAGCCGTAAAAGATGCACGGAATCCAACCCATAAGAATAGGTGGACATGGCGGTGCATTTGGGCAAGACATTGAGTCCGGCAAAAAGCCCTAAACCCGCATCAAAGCCATGGTCGTCCATATGTGCATAACGTTCGGTGCCAATGAGCTTAAGGGCCAGAAATGATAAAAAGTAGCTGATGGCCGGAATCATCTTTGTTCCAGGCAATCCGGCGCTTTTTACAATATTGCTGATGTTTAATTTCTCGATAAAAGGAGCGAAAAGAAAAACACCGGCCGATTCACTGTCAAAGGGTTTTTGTTCCGTCTGCCCTATTGCAATAGCCTGGGATACGGATGGAACCTTGGCGCCTTTTACGGTCAGTCCAAGCTTGAGTCGACTGCGGCGTGCAAGCCTTGGGAATCCCTCTTCGGCCAAGACACGCTCAACGGTACGAACGGAGAGTTCCACACCTTCCTCGGATAACAGTTGAGTGATCTCACCGGCAGACAGACGGTGTTCTCTGAAGTTGCAGATCTTCAACCGGATCTTGGAATCCACCCGATGTCGGGCGACTTTGCCTTCAGCTACCGGTTCAGAGAAGTCGATTTTTTCGTGAATGAACTGATGCCTGAGAAGATGGATATAGCTTGGAGCGTAGCTGAATCGTTCAGCGACGACTTTCGCCGGCAAGCGCTCAACAAAGGAAGCCCGCAGCGCTTCGTAGCGTCGCTGCCATTCATGTACAGGGTGTAGGAAATAATTTTTATCTCGCATGAGAATCTTATATATGATGACGCTTAGTATGTCAAGATAAAAATTGTTAAAACAATATAAACATCCGACAACGCGCAACCGAAATAATTGTCGTCTATATGATATCCTACTGTTATAATACATAATATGGCTTATTGTCTTATTTGATAGAACCAAGCATTAATTTAAATGGAACAATTTTAACAATAGGTCAGCCACCTTTTAACCGTCAAATAATATAAGATTTTTGATTGTATAAAATAAAACTATATCTGTAACTCTCCGATTTTATAGAGTTTATATACTTACTTAATCGCTCAAGACTAGTTATTGAGCATGGTTTTTCATTGCGCGAAAATCGGTGATAATAAAAATACAGTAATTTTAGTCACTTAATTTTTCCATTTTCAAAGGGGTTTTTTGCGCACCTCGACCCGCTTCGCTCACTCGGTGCCGGCACGCAAAATCCCAAAACACAAATCATGCCCAAGGCCAAATCCAAAAAGCAAGTCGCCATCTACGCCCGGGTCTCAACCGATAAACAGCAGACGGACATGCAGCTCCACGAGCTCCGCTCCTACGCCCGGCGCTCGAAGTGGGGGAGCCATAAAGAATACATCGATTCCGGCTTTTCCGGATCCTCGACCAACCGCCCGGCCTTTGCCGACATGATGGCTGACGCCCAAAAAAAGAAATT
>CBDUUO010000678.1:0-2186 GCA_965370395.1 uncultured bacterium | reverse complement strand
TCAACAATATGACGTCATTATCGTCGGCGGAGGCCCCGCAGGCCTCTTTGCAGCATACTATCTTTGCGAAAATTCGGACTGCCGGGTATTGCTGATCGAAAAGGGCAAGGGATCTAGAAAACGCAAATGCCCGATCAGTGAAACTCAGGAATGTGTCAACTGCAAACCGTGCAATATCCTGTCCGGCATCGGAGGGGCCGGCTTGTTCTCCGACGGCAAACTGAACTATATCCACAAACTGGGAAAAACCGATCTGACGCAGTTCATGCCCAGCCCGCAGGCCCGGGCGCTCATCGACGAGACGGAAACGATTTTCAACCGGTTTGGCATGGACGGCCCGGTGTATCCGTCGGATATGCAAGAGGCCCGCAAAATCCGCAAACTTGCAAAGATGCACGGAATCAATTTATTGATTATTAAACAGAAACATCTGGGCAGTGACTGTTTGCCGGACCATATCGCCACAATGAACGATTACATCAAATCCAGGCAGGTGGTTATTCACACCTCGGAGGAGGTCAAAGATGTGCTGGTGGACAATCACCAGATAAACGGCGTGGTCACCAACCGCAAGACCTATTACACGAACAATGTTATATTGGCACCGGGCAGGGTGGGTGCGAACTGGGTCGGCGGTCTGGCCCAAAAATACGGTATCGGGCTGAAACAGCGCGGCATAGAAGTGGGTATACGGGTCGAAGTCCATAATGATATTATGCAGGATATTTGCGACATCATCTATGATCCCACCTTTTTTATTCAGACCGCCAAATACGATGATCAGACCCGGACATTCTGTACCAATAAAGGTGGCTTTGTCACCCAGGAAAACTACAGCAAGTTTGTCTGCGTCAACGGTCACGGCTACCGCCACAAAAAGTCGGAAAATACCAACTTCGCCTTCCTGTCAAAAGTGGTGCTCACCGAACCGGTGACCGACAACCAGGCTTACGGGGAATCGATCGGCAGTCTGGCCTCGCTCATCGGTGGGGGCAAACCGATCCTGCAGCGTTTCGGCGATTTAAAACGCGGCAGACGCAGCACCTGGCATAGGGTGCAAAAGGGCTACATCGAACCGAGTTTGAACGATGTGGTTTGCGGCGATATCGCCATGGCCCTGCCCGAAAGGATTCTGACCAACCTTATTGAAGGGCTGGAAAAGCTGAATTCCGTAGTCCCTGGCGTTTCAAACGATGAAACTCTTTTGTATGCCCCGGAAATCAAATTTTTTGCCACCCAGGTTGAAACAACGGGAGATCTGGAAACGAAGATAAGGGGAATGTATGTCGCAGGAGACGGTCCGGGTGTGGCCGGAAACATTGTATCCGCCAGCGCCACCGGCTTGATCCCCGCCAAGGCGATCATCGCCAAAAAGTAATATATTTGTTTACCTCACAGACCCTGAATGTCTCTTGATAGTTTTTAGTTGATCGAGATAACAAAATTAAGCTTCAAAAATAGCCTTATTTTTAATGGGTTGTGAAACTCTCCATACGTCTGTTTAGACGCTTTATTGCTTGACAATTAAACCCTACTTTTCTATCTTTCTGAGAAAAAAGATTCTCACCATTATATATATGAGTAAAACCGGGGAATTGATTATGAGGAACTTACTGTATGCTGTTTTGAGCTTGCTGATTCTGAGTCAAACAGTCATAGCAGATAATAAAAATGCAGCGGAAGAATTATTAAAGAACAAACTTGATGCCGTAATTGCAGTCTTACAGAAAAAAGACCTTGAACAACAGGTAATGAAAAACGAAATCATCGAAATCGTTGAGCCAATATTCGATTTTTCGCTAATGGCCAAGCTGACTTTGGGGAGAAAGTACTGGCCTGGTATACCAAAGGAAAAGAAAGAGAGATTTACAGAGCTTTTCATCAAACGTTTAAAAAGGTTCTATCTCGAAAAGCTAACTCTTTATACAGGCGAAACCATCGTCTATAAAGCGCCTATTCAGGTCAAGAAAAAGATTCAAATCCCGACCGAACTTATCTCGAAAAGCGACAAAATATCCATACTATACAAGCTTTATAAATCAAAGCACAACTGGAAGATCTATGATATAGAAGTTCAGGGTGTCAGCGTTATCTCAACATACCGATCGCAATTTTATCAGGTCCTTAGCAGCGGGACTATTGACGACCTACTGCTGAAAATGGAAGAACCTGAAAGCAAATAATCC
>CBDUUO010000677.1:0-2186 GCA_965370395.1 uncultured bacterium | reverse complement strand
AAGTGACTAAAGTTATGGAGTCGCTGCGCTCCATCTTTTTATTTAAAAATGAAAGAATTCCTCAACTTTAGTCACTTTAGATCACTTCTAACTTTAGCGCACTTGTCTTGAAGCATTCTTTAGAGTGCTTCATGTTTCTTTAGTCTTCAGAGCCTCCAGAACTGCACGGTGCATAATATCCACCGGGGCCTTTTGGCCCGTCCAAAGCTCAAATTGATGCGCCCCTTGAAATACAAACATGTCAACTCCGTTGATGGTCCGACATCCTCTGGCGGCGGCTTCCTTTAAAAATCGGGTTTTCAGTGGATTGTAGACGATGTCCATGACCACCATTTCTTTGGACAATTCTTTTTTCGCAATCGGGGTTGCATCGGTATCCGGATGCATCCCAACCGGCGTGGTGTTGATTAGGACGTCATAGCGGTCCGGTTGGCATTCATCTAAAGGTAAAAAATCCGCCTGCAGATCAGCGGCCAGATGTTCCCCGGTTGACCGGGTGCGGTTCAAAATGGTCAGGCGTCCTCCGGCGGACTTCAAGCCAAATCCGATGGCCCGGGCAGCTCCGCCGGCACCGATGATCGCAACCGATTTGCCTTCAATCGATGTCCGGGTCCTCAAAGCTTCCATGGCACCCGAACAGTCGGTGTTATAGCCGGTCAGTTTTCCGTTGTTATTAACAATGGTGTTCACTGCCCCTATCCTTGCTGCCGTCTCATCAATTTCATCCAGGTATTGCATAACGGCAACCTTGTGGGGCAGGGTGACGCTTAAACCTTTAAAATTCAAAGCCTTGATGCTGTTTATCGCCGTGCCCGGCTCGGTGACTCTGAAAGCCAGGTAAACCGCGTTGCAGCCGGCCGCCGCAAACGCCTGATTGTGCATCACCGGGCTCAGGCTGTGCGCCACCGGATTGCCAATAAGGCCGAAAAGGGATGTGTTCGCATCAATCATTTTGGCTTTCGATCTGTTTTTTGGACATTGCGGCCTTCCGCAATGATGGCTGCAAAAATATGCCGCAGACCGTCATCGCCCAGCGGGCCGTTGTTTTTTTGCAGCAGGCGGTCTATGATTTCTTTTTCGCGCTTGCGGTCGGTAATCTGAATGCCGCCCTGTTTCTTAACACCGCCGATTTGCTGTGCCAGCAAAAGCCGCCGGTTGATTAAATCCATAATGTTTTCGTCAATCTCATTAACCGCCAGGCGCAGCGCTGAGATATCCGCATTCGGATTGCCGCCGGGTTTGTCCGGAGATGATTTAGGCATACAGGGTCTCCTTGAGTTCTTCTATGGCGATCTGCTCCACCACAGCGTTGCCGATTCCATTCAGCAGAACGAAATGGATGCGGTCGTCCGCCCTTTTTTTATCTTTTCCGACGGCATCAAAAATTTTTTGCGGGCTGGATTCAAAGCCGTTCGGAAGTTTCAGCTTTTTCAGCAAGACTCGCAGCCGTTGGTCTTCTTCCGCTGACAGTAAGCCTCTTTTAACAGACAGGGCTGACGCCATCACCATGCCCATACTGACCGCCTCGCCGTGCGCAACACCGGTAACTTTTTCAATCGCATGCCCGAAGGTGTGGCCAAAATTCAGCAGGCGGCGCTCGCCTTTTTCGGTTTCGTCCCGGCTGACAATCGATGATTTGATGCGCACCGACGCCAGCACCAGCTTTTCAATCGCCTGACGGTCCAGGGCCAATATGTTTTCATCATGCTTCTCAAGATATGCGAATAGATCGGCATCCGCTATGGCCGCATGTTTGACGATTTCGGCCAATCCGCATGATATTTCTTTCTGCGGCAGTGTTTTTAATATTTCAGGATCACAGATGACAAATTCAGGCTGATGAAACAGCCCGACCATATTTTTGTATCCTTTAAAATTAACACCGTTTTTTCCACCGACGCCGGCATCCACCTGGGCCAGCAGGGTGGTGGCCACAAAACCAAACCGCACCCCTCGCAGAAAGGTCGAAGCCACAAATCCGGTAATATCGCATACGATGCCGCCGCCAATGCCGACGATAAAGGATGAACGATCCGCCTCGGATGATAGCAGGTGCCCGTAAATATCGCGCACCGTATCCAGGGTCTTGATTTCTTCCCCGGTTCCGATGGTGATAACCTCAGCGGCCATTGAATCCAGCGAGTACAATTTGCCAACATTAACATCCGTGATGATGATCGGCCTTG
>CBDUUO010000676.1:0-2196 GCA_965370395.1 uncultured bacterium | reverse complement strand
GTTCGGAAGCTTAGACGCGAATCAATCGGAACATATTTTTGAAAACCGCTATATAACGTTTTTAAGGAGGTTAGAATGGAAGAAAAAAGAAAAACAGCTTTGGTGACGGGAGCAAGCAGCGGCATAGGACGGGAAACAGCTAAAAAGCTGGTGGAGAGAAATTTTCAAGTGATAGCAGCAGCCAGACGGATGGATCGTCTTAATGAACTTGCTGATCAGGTTCAAGGTATTATCCCAAAACAGGTGGACCTCTCAGAGCCTGAAAGCGTTGAGAAATTCTGCCAATACCTTTTAAACCTGCCGGAACCGGTATCTGCGCTTATAAATAATGCCGGGTATAGTATACGGGGAACGCTTGAGGATGTATCAATGGGAGACATAAAGCGTTTGTTTGAAGTCAATTTATTCAGCCTGATCCGAGTAACCCAGGCCTGTTTACCCGGTATGCGAAAACTTAAAAAAGGGACCATTGTATCTCTTAGTTCCATGGTAGGAAAATTCACTTTTCCCATGAGCGGGGTTTATGCCTCAACCAAGCATGCAGTGGAAGCCATCAACGACGCTTTGAGAATGGATGTACGCCCTTTAGGAATAAAGGTGGTTACCGTTCGTCCAGGCCCAATTGCAACTGAATTTAACGAAACAGCTAATCAATTAAGCGGAGACGTTTTAGCAAGGACTGATCCGGATTATAAGCCGATCTATAAAGCCTCCGGGGCAGGTATTGGCAAATTATTTGCAGGTATCTCCTTGCCGGGACCGGAGCTAATTGCCGATATCATTGTAGAAGCCGTTACTTCAGATGCCCCAAAACCGGTTTATTTTGCAGGCCCCATGGCTGAAGAGTTTTTAGGCCAACGTTCAAAGCTTGATGATGATGAATTTGATCGTTTCATGACCGAGAAGGCAGGTTTAATGGGTTTACAAGTCTGATCAAATGACCAACTACCAGTCTGACATCCCGCCAGCGTGGGACAAAAGGAGACACTTTTCAAAGGAGATTCATGATGGACTTCACACTCAGCAAAGAACAAAAAGAAATCAAAAAAGCCGCCCGAAAGTTTGCGCTTGGAGAGTTTCCGGAACGGGCCGTTGAATTTGACCGTGAAGAGAAATTTGATATTGAAATATGGAAGAAAGCGTGTGACCTGGGATTCGTAGGAGTTTTTATTGATGAAAAATATGGTGGCGCCGGATACGGATTTTTTGAGCACTGCTTGATTAATGAGGAGTTCTGGGCCGTGGATCCCGGTATCGGCTTATCGATTCTTTCCGCAACTTTTGGTTCCGAACTGCTTGGTTTATATGGTTCTGAAGATCAGAAGCAGCTGGTACTCCCACAACTCGTCTCGGGACAAGCCATTATGGGAACGGCAATTACGGAACCTGATGCCGGTTGCGATGTTACCGGAGCTATCACCGCGGCCGTAAAGGAGAATGATAAATGGGTCATCAACGGCTCTAAAATGTTTGCCTCCAACGGCAATCTTGCGAAATATATTTTACTCTTCTGCCGGACCGATCCTGAGAACCCTTCTCGTCATAAACGCCACAGCTTTATATTGGTTCCGACCGATACAAAAGGATATGAATCCAAAAAGATACGCGGCAAGATGGGGGTTCGTGCATCAGATACGGCAGAGCTTTCCTTAAATGATGTCCGTGTGCCGCTTGAAAATCTTGTGGGCAAGGAAGGTGAAGGTTTCCATGAATTGATGGCCTTTTTTAACCACACCCGGCTTCATATCTGTGCCCAAGCTGTAGGGTTAGCACGTGCAGCGCTTGAAGAGTCGATCCAATATACAAAGCAGCGACATCAGTTCGGAAAACCCCTGGCCTCGTTCCAGGTAACTCAATTTAAGATTGCCGAGATGGCCACCAAGATTAGAGCCGCCAGAAACCTATACTATGAAGCCGCCTGGTCTGCAGATCAGGGAAACATAGACCACGCCCTGATAGCCATGGCCAAGTGGTATTCCGCTAAAATCGCTGTCCAGTGTGCCGACGAGGCCTTGCAAATGCACGGAGGTTATGGATATATCGATGAATACAAAGTACAACGGCTCTACCGTGATGCTAAGATTCTGGAAATCTATGAAGGAACCAAAGAAATGGAAAAAATCATTATTTCAAAGGCCCTTCTGGGTTGATAAAGTGTTACGGCGTATCGAAGAGAAAAACGGGTATTCGCTGGTA
>CBDUUO010000675.1:0-2197 GCA_965370395.1 uncultured bacterium | reverse complement strand
AAAAGTTACCATGAAAAAGATGGTCTTAATTGCAGTCAGGTTGCCGCAATAATGGGCTTGAGCTATAAAACCGTTAACAAATGGCTGAATGAAAAACGCTATCGCATGCGAAAACCATCCGAAAGATCCAGTAAACTTGATCCCTTCAAAAATCAAATCCTACAGATGCTCGAAAAATATCCCTATTCAGCCGCGCAAATCCTTTTGCGCATTAAGGAAAATGGTTTTGACGGCGGCTACACCATTGTCAAAGATTATGTACGTAAAGTACGGCCGCCAAAAACAAAGGCGTATTTAATGCTTTCTTTTGCTCCGGGTGAATGCGCCCAGGTCGACTGGGGTTCATACGGTTCTGTTAATGTGGGTTCGACCTGTCGCAGGCTCAGTTTTTTTGTCATGGTGCTTTGCTACAGCCGTTTGATGTACGTTGAGTTTACTGTCTCTCAGACCATGGAGCACTTTTTGGCTTGTCATCAAAACGCGTTCGACTTCTTCGGCTGTGTGCCTCAAAAAATAATGGTCGATAATCTGAAATCTGCCGTACTCCGACGTATCGTCGGGCAAGCACCGGTATTTAACCCCAAATACTTTGATTTTGCCAACCACTACGGCTTTTCTATTGCCGCCTGTAATGTTGGTGCGGGAAACGAAAAGGGCCGCGTGGAAAACGGTGTCGGCTATGTTAAAAAGAACTTCCTGGCCGGTCTTGATATCCCGGATTTTATTGCCATACATCCCGCGGCCCGGCACTGGCTTGCCACTGTGGCCAATGTACGCATCCACGGGAAAACGCGTCAAAAGCCGATTGAACGCTTTGAAAAAGAACGCTCATTTTTAAACCCGCTGCCGGCCAATGCTTTTGATATCGCCACGGTCTTACAAGTTAGAGCCTCCAGCCAGTTCCGTGTTACCCTCGATGCCAACCGGTACTCGGTGCCGGCCGAGTATGCCGGTGCCCGACTTACGCTCAAGACCTATCCGGACAGACTCTGCATTTACAGCGAGAACCAACTGATTGCCCGCCATGCCCGCAGCTATGATCGACACCAGGACTTTGAAGACCCGGATCATCCCAGGCAACTGTTGATCCAGCGTAAAAAAGCGCGCGATCAGAAAATTTATATGCGTTTTTTGACCCTGTCGCCTAAGGCCGAGCAATACTACAACAAGCTGGAACAACGGCGGATGAACCCGAAACACCACGTACAAAAAATCGTAGCCTTAAGCGAGATATACGATCCCGACGCGGTAGCCCGGGCATTGGAGGATGCATTTACCTTCCAGGCGTTCTCATGTGAGTATATCGCCAACTTGCTTGAACAGCGCTCTCGCTGTCTACCTGAACCCGGTGCACTGCATCTCACCCGTAGTGAAGATCTGCTCGATATCGACATCGAACAACCCGATCTGTCCATTTACGAAAGGAAAGGCCATGACCCAAAAAAATAACCCACAAGATCAGTTGGAAAAAAACCTGAAATACCTGAAACTTCCCTTTATGCGAGACCAGCATCAAACCCTCGCCAAACGGGCTTCACAAAAAAAGTGGTCTCATCTGGATTATTTTGAAAAACTTGCCGACGGTGAGGCTGCTTTGCGCCGCGACCACTCCGTCCAGCGTCGTATCCGTCTGGCACGCTTCCCGGTAATCAAAACCCTGGATCAGTTTAACTGGACCTGGCCCAAAGATATTAATCGCCTCCAGGTCCAAAATCTCTTCCGTCTTCAGTTTGTTAAAAACAAATCAAATATAATCTTCCTTGGCGGTGTTGGCCTCGGTAAGACCCATTTAGCATCGGCCTTGGGCTATAGCGCCTGCCTGAAAGGTAACACGGTTTTGTTTGCAACAGCCATAGATGTGATCAATACGCTGTCCGCCGCCCAGGCTGCCGGGCGCATGAAACAGGAACTCAAAAAATACACACGGCCGGCTCTTTTGATAATTGATGAACTCGGTTTTTTACCTATCGATAAAAAAGGAGCCGATCTCTTGTTCCAGGTAATCAGTCTGCGATATGAGCAGGGTGCTTTGGTGATTACCTCAAACCGGGCCTATAAAGACTGGCCGGAGATCTTTAATAACGACAGCACGCTGACTTCAGCCATTCTTGACAGACTATTGCATCATGCCGAAACCGTAGTCATAGAGGGCAAAAGCTATCGTATGAAAGACCAAATCGACCCTTAAATCCATCTG
>CBDUUO010000674.1:0-2198 GCA_965370395.1 uncultured bacterium | reverse complement strand
ACTATCGTCCTGTTAATTTTCGCAGAAGCCTCACTTTTTTCAGCATTTTCGTTGGCGGCTCCGCGGGATGCGTATTTTGATGCTGAGGCCTGTTATCGCAGTCTGCGCCAAAATCCGCAGAAAATAAAATACCGCCACAACTGGATGCGGTGCATCAAAAAATATCAGTCGGTTTACAATCAGGATCCTGCCGGGCCTTGGGCGGCAGCCGGCCTTTACATGTCCGCCAAAATGTATCTGGATCTGGCTAAATTTTCCGGCAAGGAATCAGATAAAAAAGAAGCCCTTGGCCTCTTTCAGCAGGTTGCCGACACGTATCCCAAAAGCCGCTACCGGCAAAAAGCCGCCCGGGAAATTCGCAACCTGGGCGCAACCGTCGCCGCCAAAAAGACGCCGCCGGCAGCACAAGCGTCTCCTGCAACGAAAACAATACCTAAAGACGCCTATATCAATGCCGAAGCCTGTTACAGCGACCTCCGTAAGAACCCCCGAAAAATGAAATACCGTGACAGCTGGCTGCGCTGCATCGATAAATTCCAGTCGGTTTATGACAAAGATCGGGACGGGCCCTGGGCTCCGGCCGGTCTTTTTATGGCCGCGAAGCTTTATCAGAAGCTTTACGCCTATTCATATGCTTCGGATGATCTTGAAAGCGCGCACAGCATCTTCAATAAAATCATCACCCAGTTTCCCGGTAGCCGCTATCAGGCCAAAGCGTCTTTAGAGATCCAAAACATGCCCGGATCAGCAAAAAAACCGCTGACTGCCGAATCGGATCCGATCGCCGAAAAAATTAGGACTCGAGAGGCCCAAAAAGAATCCATTGAAGGCAAGCGAAGCGCATCGCCCCGGCCGGCTCCCGGCGGGAGGGCCACCGTTACCAATCTGCGCTTTTGGTCCAACCCGAATTATACCCGGGTCGTCATCGATGCCGACCGAGAGACCGCTTACTATCATCATCTGCTCAAAAAAGATCCGTCCCTCAACAAGCCTCAGCGGCTTTATGTTGATTTATCTAAAAGCCGGCTGGGCGAAAATATTCGCAAGAGCATCCCGATTCACGATGATCTGTTGATTGACGCCCGTGCCGGCCAATACACGTCGGATTCCGTCAGAGTGGTCGTCGATATTAAATCCTTTGAAACCTATAAGATATTTTCATTGAAAGATCCGTTTCGGATCGTCATTGACGTATGGGGAACCAAGACCGCCAGAGCCCCTGAGGCACCCCGGCCGTCTGAAACGGTCAAAAAAGGGGGTAAAATTCCTCCCGGCTCTTTGGCCAAACAGCTGGCGTTAGGGGTTAGACGAATTGTGATTGATCCAGGCCATGGCGGCAAGGATTATGGGGCACCGGGTTATCTTAAAGGCGTACACGAAAAACAGGTCGTTCTGCATATTGCCAGACGGTTGGCCAAAAAGATTAAAGCGGAACTGGGACTGGAAGTCATTTTGACCCGCAATCGGGATCGATTTTTAACCCTGGAAGAACGCACCGCCTTTGCCAATACCAAAAACGCAGACCTGTTTATTTCCATCCATACCAATGCCTCCAGAGACCGCAGGGCTTACGGTATTGAAACTTATTTCCTGAACCTGGCCACCGATGAGGAAGCCATACGGGTGGCTGCCATGGAAAACGCCACCTCGACCAAAAATATCAGTGATCTGCAGAAGATTTTGTTTGACCTGATGCAAAACGCCAAAATCAATGAATCCAGCCGCCTGGCTGCCTATGTGCAAAGTTCCATGGTTCGCCACCTGAAAAACAAACGCTATAGCCGCGTAAAGAGTAAAGGTGTCAAGCAGGCACCGTTTTATGTGCTTTTAGGCGCCCAGATGCCTTCCATCCTTATCGAAACCTCTTTTATCAGCAACTCCCGCGAGTGCAAACGCCTGGTCAATCGCAAATACCAGGACCGACTGGCTGAAGGCGTTGTTCAGGGGATTCGAAATTATATTAAAGCAACCTCTCCAACGGCATTATTAAATACACCGCAACAATCCCGGCCGCAGGGGTAGCCATTTTACCATGACAGATCAAACTTCAGATACGGGTCCTGCCTTCTTTCAGGCATTTATATTGCCGCGTCAAGCGAAAGCCGAAGCAATTAAGAAAACTGGCGCTTTATCGAATAAAGGCAAAACTAATTACTCCGCCCTGAAAAATAGCCATAACAGGGTTGGGTAGTATAAAT
>CBDUUO010000673.1:0-2200 GCA_965370395.1 uncultured bacterium | reverse complement strand
ACCCAGAACCTTTTTTAATTGAGCTTATACTCCTTTATCTTATTCAGCAGCGATTTGTAGCTGATGTCGAGCAGTTTGGCAGCCTTTTTGCGGTTCCAGTTGGTGCTCTCCAGTGCTTTTTTCACCAGCTTCTTTTCGGCTCGCCCCAAAAAGATGCCGCCGATCTTTTTTAATGAGATTTTGTCCAGGTCCTTTACGTGCTTTTTGACATCGCTGAGCCCTGCAAGAGAATTGATGTCTTCATAGTAATCGGTAAGATAGCTGTATTTTTTGTGTGCCCGCATATTTTTGATTACCTTTTCTTCGGTGCCATCAATCACAATGCGCTTTACCAGCTCTTCGAATTCCTGGACATTCCCCGGCCAGAAGTAATAGCTGAACAGTTTTTTGATTTTTTCCGAAAGTTCAAAATGACTCTTACCGGATTCAATGCAGTATTTATCGGTAAAAAAATCCGTAAGCGCGGGAATGTCTTCAAGACGATTTCTTAAAGGCGGAATGTCGATCTGGATCACGTTCAGGCGGTAAAAAAAATCTTTGCGGAACTGCCCGGTTTCAACGAGGACTGCCAGGTCCTGGCTGGATGTGGCAATAACCCGGACATCGAAGATATCTTTTGGGGTCTTAAAAATTCCGGCTTCATCAAAGAATTTCACCAGGATGGTCTGCAGGTTGATTGGAGCCTTTCCAACTTCTTCAAGCAGCAGCGTGCCATTATCGACGGAGGCAAATATGCTTTCGTCTTTCCCTTTTGGGTCTTCAAGCAGCAAGAGTTGGTTTTCAAAAAATTCAGCCGACAATTCCGCCACATTCATTTTGACAAACGGACCGTCCTGGCGGTTTGATTTGCTGTGGACAAATCGAGCCATCAGTTCCTTGCCGGTTCCGGGTTCACCCTGGATCAGAACCGCTTCATTAATATGATCCAGTTCGGAAATCATTTTCTTTATTTTGACAATTTTCCGACTGCTACCGATGATTAAAGGGCAATACTTTCGGGATTCCCTGCAATCGTTTTTTTCCAATACCTGATTGATGGCCAGTTGGATTTCGACCGGATCCAGATCAGCCTTGAGCACCGATACATCTCCAAACCCGTTGGTATTTATAAATTCCAGAATGGCCTGATCATCGGAAATGATCACTACCGGTACCTCGAAATTGCCCAGTTGAAGGGTATGGATAAACCGGCTGGCTTTATCCACCGAAAGCGAGCATGAAATCACCAAATCCGGGTCCAGAGGCTTAAGATTGTCCAGGCAGCGGGATTCTTTTTCAAAAATAAACGGCGTATGGCCCCATTCGACGACCATGGACTTGAGGGCGTCCCGCCGCTGCTGGTTGTTGTCGAGGATGACGATTTTATGTTGCTGTGTTTGAGTCATGATTTTTTGTTTTTAGCCACGGACCCACACGGACTCACACTAACTTTTTTTCATTAGCCACGGACCCACACGGACTCACACTAACTTTTTTTCATTAGCCACGGACCCACACGGACTCACACAGATAGGATTTGGTATGTGCTTGTCTGTTGCGGCTGTGGTTAATTTTTCCTTAAACATGTCTGTGTATGTCCGTGTGAGTCTGTGGCTAACTTTTGTTTATCTTTTTCCTGGAAATTAAGTTGGTGAGTTTTTGTTAACTTTCCCCCCTTGCGGGATGAAAGCGAATACGCAAGCGCTTTCAATGATGACCAGCATGGTTAGAGCAAGGAGTGTGCCAGAAACTTAGTTTTTTATATTTCGGGAGTATGCGGCAGGTGGGTTAATTGACAACTGATTGAAATTAATTCGGATATTGCTGTAAAGGAAATCAATAAACGGTATTAGGAATTCAATGTTATTGAGAAATATTCCAAATCGAGAGGATTGAAAATGAGAAACGCTTTTCACTCATATGTGAAATCAATTACCTAGCTCAAGATGAACTCACAAAATAGTAAAATATTCGAATATCAAACACTTGACCTCCTCAGGTGAAACGTATTTTATCAGCAACAAAACCGGTTGGTCAAGACAATAAATATAATTTTTACAGTAATTTACATAATTTTACAGTTTTTGATTCTATTTGACAGCAATCAAGTTAGGGGCTTCGCCCCAATTGGAATGGTGGAATACTGGAATATTGGAAAAATGGGTCTTGACCTCCGGCCCCGCTTCCAGCCCATAGGGCTTCCAGGCCGGTGGGTAGAGCC
>CBDUUO010000672.1:0-2200 GCA_965370395.1 uncultured bacterium | reverse complement strand
CAGTTCAGAAGAAACCTGTGATATCATACAATCCAGCATCAAAATTGGTGTTTTGTCAGACTGGTGCTTTCTTGCCAATATATGGAATTCGCTATTATTTCAGATAGTAAAACGATATCACCACGTTTTTCACATTCTTTATCTGGTTTGGGGTCCATATTCAACCATTTTATTTCATCAAATTCTCTTTTCTAATGTGATCGCGGATTAGTGCGTTCAGAAATGCGAAAATCGTTTCGATCTCACCATTTTTTCACCTCAAAAATCTTGTAAATATCCGAACTGGTCAATTCTTTTCGCAGTGTGTAGATTGCACTTTCATATCTACAAAAAAATTGAACCCAGATATTTTAGCCCGTGTTCGACAGTCATAGGTTAACGAAAAATCGGATATGATGAAAATTCAGATACATACAAACTGAACGATTTTCAGCGTAGTGCCTATGAATTTAAGCGGCTAAATCAACCTTTAAGACACGTTTCGGAGGCTTTATCTTTAACTTTTTCAAAATGTTACGCTGATCAGCGGTGAGCTCGGTGTGCTGTAGAATACGCCCATTTTTATCAAAAAATTCGATTAAATTTAGCTGCTGCATTTGGCGGCGGATTTTGGGCCAGGAAGCCCCGCCCTCAACCTCCGCGATACGGATCATCAGCAGCGCCAGCCAGCAAAGCAACACGTGAGAGCGAATTCGATCGTCTTTTGAATGATACATGGGCCTAAGATATAGCGTGCTTTTCAATGTTCTAAAAGCGCGTTCGACTTCCATCAATTGCTTATAACCCAGGGCAATATCTTCTGCAGATAGGTGTTGATCGCTGGTTGACAGTAAGTACTTGCCGTCAAGCTTTTCTTCCTGCTTGACCTTGGCTTTGTTGATTTTCAGTTTACCGCTTTTGAGTTCTTTGACATAGCGACCCATCGAACGGTGCAGCATCACTTTGCATTGGGACTTGGTTTTATGTTTACGATTGAGCACTTCCAGTTCACAGCTTAACCGCGCGAGGATCTTTTCACGATTGATGCGGTCGACCTTGGCCTGCTCGGGATTGTATACAATCACATAGCGGCGCCGGCCGGTGCCCTCACCGGCAAAGATTTCTTTGATGTGAAGGTTGTCGGCAACCACCTTAAATCTGCCCGGATGTGCCAAAGCAGTCTCATTGAGGTGATTGCCTCGCAGTTTTTCGCCAAGGATGTACTGGCCGCCGGCGCGCTGCAAAATCCGTTGATTCTCATCGCTGCTCATGCCGCGGTCCATCACCCACACCACACGGCCCAGGTTCCAGCTGTTGAGATCTTTTTGGACCTGATCGACGCATTGTGAGTCATGCTGGTTGCCCGGCAGCACCCAGCAGCGAACCGGGATGCCTTCACGGGTAACCGCAAGACCGATGGTTACCTGAGGTAAATCATCGCGTTTGTGCTTTGATTTGCCATAGGCCTTAAGCTCTGAAGGACCGGGTTCATCGATCTCAAAGTAGGTATTGGTGGTATCGAAAAAGATCAAGTCAACGGTTAAGTTCAGCAAGTTCGCCGTTGACCAGAAAACTTCTTGTTGGATCGCATCGGTATGCTCCAGCATAAAATCCATCGCGCGGTAAAAATGCTGAACCTGAAGCTGTTGTTCGTTACCCAGGTAAACTTCATCCTGGGCCCACTGTTCGATAGCCAGTTTCGATGAGGGTGCCAGCGCACGATTGGCTACCATGGCAAATAACGCATCTGAGATCGGAGCACTGAAGGATCGCGCCGAGAGTGCTTTTTTTAAACATTCATCGACACGCAGTCGATCCCAAATGGCTTTTAACAGGTACGCGCCGCCAGCCGGGCGGCTACTGACAAATTTGAGATCCTCGGCTTGGTGTTCGAGTTCGATGACATCTTCAGGTTTCAAGAAACGGCTGAGGCTTTTGACCAGGCGTTTTAGCGCATCGACATCGAGTTGATCGCGGCGTCCGAAAGAATAGATCACTTGAGCCTGCGCAAAACCCTTTTCTTTGTTCCAGACGTTGTTGGCTAGTTGGACATATTGCACCTGAGAGCCGTCTTTGTTTTTACGCTTTATGGTCCGTACATACATGCCTAACTATAAAGCATGTAATTCAATCTATGTCAAGTAAAAAAGCACTATTCGTGTGCCTATGTATTGTGACCATCGGCGATGGTCGCTATCAATAATTTCAACCGGTTAGCCCG
>CBDUUO010000671.1:0-2204 GCA_965370395.1 uncultured bacterium | reverse complement strand
AAGTTTTAGGTTTAAAGTGTTAAGGTTTAAGATATTTTTTAGTATTTAAATTAGGTACTTAAAACCTAACACCTAAAACTTAAAACCAAGTAAAAAGACGATTTTCTACTTTTTACGAGACCATCAAATTTTGATTATAAAATAAACCTGGCATCCAGTGCCAAGCAGCTGTTCTCATAACTAATCACCGGGTTAAGGTCTATCTCACTTATCTGCTGAAAATCCTGTGCCAGTTGGGAAAGGCTCAAGAGATGATCCACAAGGCTGTCAATATCCTTCGGCGAGGTGCCTCGGACACCGGTAAGAGCCTCGTATCCCCTGATCTCTTGGATCATCTCAACCACGTCAGTACGATCAACGGGCAGGACCCGAAGAATGACATCTTCGATCAATTCGGCAAATACGCCACCCAGCCCGAAAAGAAGGACAGGGCCAAAGGTCGCGTCCTGTTTAATCCCGAAAATCACCTCCTGACCATCTAAATTCGCCTGTTTCATTACTAGAGAACTAAAAAGTTCCCCCTTTTTTAAATGGCTCTTAAGACGGGCTTGCAACTGGTTAAATGTCTTAACTACCGATTCAGAAACATTCAGGTTCATAATAACGCCTCCTATATCGGACTTGTGGATAATCGATGGAACATCCACTTTCAGTACAACCGGAAAGCCGATCGCCTCGGCAGCCCCGGCCGCTTCTTCTGCTGTTCTTGCTGAACGGTATTCGGGCACCGGAAAATCATAACATTTCAATATATCAAAACATTCAGCCTGGCTGGGATTACGGTTTTCGGCTTTTGATCTGTCCATAATTTTCGATACGGGCGCGGTATCAACTGTTTTAACATAGGGGGTAAACATTTTGTGGGCTTCCCGATATAAATGAGTCCGGTATGAAGCATTCAAGGCCAGTGCGCCGTCCTCAGGGCTTTTATAAAATGGGAAATCAAAATTACGCCTGAGATAGGCTGTTTCGTTATCGTCGATATTCAGACACAAGGCGACCGGTTTTCTATGGGTTTCACTCAACTCCTTGACAAGTCCCATAAAATGACGCGATGCTTCTTTTTCCGCCTCGCTATAACCGTGAACAAGAACCATGCCGTGAATGTGTTCACTTGATAGGATTTGTTGAGCAATTTCTTCATAAATAGAAAGATCAAAGAGATCCCCCAGATCAAGCGGGTTTCTGAGATTGATAACACCTCCGCGCACGTGCTTTTTAATCATTCCGATATCTTTCTGAGGAAATGGGGGCAGGTTAAACCCGAAATGCTCCGCGGTATCTGCAGCAATGACCCCGTGACCGCCGGACCGGGACACAATTGCCAGGTTCCGGCCCTTCAAGGGGGGAAGTTCAAAAATCTTTACCAAGTCCATCATCATGCCTGTTGATCGAACCCGGATAATGCCGGCTTGTTTAAATGCCGTGCTCACGATCTTATCATCCGATGCCAGGGATCCGGTGTGAGAGGCTGCCGATGCGGCACCGGCTTTTCCGATGCCCGACTTATGCACGATAATCGGCTTTGTGCTGGCTCTGGCGACTTCCATCAATCTGCGACCGTTCATAATTCCCTCCAGGTACATGCAGATGATCTCGGTTCCATCGTCATCGTTGACAAAATAATCAAGGAGTTCTGTTTCATCCACATTCAGCTTGTTTCCGATAGAGGTTACTTTGTTAAAATAGACGGCCTCAAAAGCTAAAGCGTCCATGTAGTTCATGGCAACACCACCCGACTGGGAGATCACCGATACTTTCCCTTTTTCAAATTGCATCGGAAGGGAGACAAAGGGAGTGGATAGACCATTTTCTGTGTTTACCAGTCCGATGCAGTTCGGTCCTATAAACCTTATCCCATACTCCCGGGCAATGGTCAGAAGCTCCTCTTCCAGGGCTTTCCGTTCTTCGGACAACTCAGAAAAACCTGCCGATTCGATCACGATTCTCTGGATTTCTTTCTCACCACACTCACGTACCAGCCCAGGTATGGTAGGGGCAGGAGTCAGAATAACCGCCAAGTCCATGGGAAATGTAATGTCCTTGACACTTTTACGTATCGGCCGCCCCAGAATGACGCCACCCGTAGGACCCACCGCATGAACCTGGCCGACAAAGCCTTTACTAATCATGTTATTGACGATCATTCGCCCCATATTGGTTGGCTTTTCGCTTACTCCAATGACCACAACACTTGTTGGATA
>CBDUUO010000670.1:0-2205 GCA_965370395.1 uncultured bacterium | reverse complement strand
GAGATAGGACCCGGCGGGCATTACCTGATGCACGAACATACTTTGAAGGGCATGAGGAGTCAGTCTCGACCTGAATTGATCGATCGCCAAATGAGAGAAATTTGGGAAAAAGCTGGAGCCACGACCGCTTATGAAAGGGCCGTGGCCAAAGCGAAATGGATTCTGGAAAACCATAAACCTGAACCGTTGCCGGATAATGTTCTTGCTAAAATCCGGGCAATTATTGATGAAACGGAAAAGGAAATGGGAATTAAAAATGGAGACAGCAAATGAGTGAAAAAATTCTAACCCGCATGGGAGACGGCGAAAGAGTCCGGATGACGCCTTCAGAGATCAAGGCTGAGATCCAAGCCGGCACCGCCGACGCTTCCAGGCGCGCCAAGATCCCTGAACTCACCGCCGAAGAGCAGGAACGGATGTATGACATCATAGCCGATCCTTCCCGTATCGTCAGCGTTAAACCTGGCCAAGAGGTGATAGTCACGGACGATGGCTGTGCCATGAGTTTCTACTCCGGGCAAAACGGTGGCGGAGTAGGAGCGCCCTTGAGCCGGATGCAAGCGGTTCTAACTTATGAGAGGGCCTGCGGTGCCGATACTACCTCAATGGGACATAGCGACTACAGTTATAAGCCGGTCAAGGCGGTAGTTGATTTTGAAGCCAACGATTACTATAATATTTCGCAGGTCACTACCTCACCATTCTTTTATGGCGCACAACCCAACCTGGGTCTCTATTTCCAACCCGATGGTCCCTGTCCTAACGCGGCGGAACTGATGCCACTGGGTAAAATTGAAGAAGCCAGGAAATCGCAAGAGCAAGCGGCGGACTATTTAACGGACGATTTGGTGTTTGTGGGTAAAAAGTTAGCGGAGGTCGGACTGGAAGGGTTGAATTTCGATACCTGTGGTTCGGCTGGAGATGCTGACTTTTTGGCGTCATTGCGTGCTGTCGAACAGCTCAAAAAAGATGTGCCGGATCTGCCGATCCTTATGGGCGGATCAGGAGAATTCGTTATCGGGATGCATGGAGACCTTTATTATAATGACCAGCGTTTGGCTGGAATGTATACCCACGATCAGGCCAGAGCGGTGGAAGCCGCCGGAGCTGACATCTTTGGCATGGCTGTCAATACCGTGACTACCGAGTCTGTCCCGTGGAATCTGGCTCGAGCCACCACCTACTTAAAGGCCACTACCGCGGCGGTGAATATTCCCGTTCACGCCAATGTTGGAATGGGTGTTTGCGGTGTTCCGATGATGGAGCAGCCCCCCATCGACTCCGTGACCCGAGTCTCTAAAACCCTGGTTCAGATTGGGAAGGCCGACGGGTTGTAGATAGGCGTAGGCGACCCGATGGGTATGCAAATCGCGCATATCATGGCCTCCGGTATGGGAGGCATTCGAACGGCCGGAGATCTGGTGGCTTGGATGCAAATGACCCGTAAAATGAAAATACAGGATGCCAAAGCATATGTCGCGAAAAAGTTGGGGATTGAAATGATTGACCTGACGAATGAAGAAATCATGCGTGATATCAGGAAGGACCTGAATATCGGCACGGTTACTTCAATCGCCGGTAGCCCCAAGGGAATTCGTGCTAAAAAGAAAATAGCGGAACTGCTGGATATCAATATTCGATCGGTGGACCTTTTTAAATCACAGTTCGATTAAACCAGCGGGTAGGCATCGTCAAGACGTCTACTTATCCATTCAAAACAGTTACGGTATTTGTGAGGACAATAACAGATGACAAGTGAGATTTATGAAACAGCTATTGATGCGATAGTCAAGGGTGATGCGGCACTGGCGGTTGAGATGGCGAAAAAAGGACTGAGTGAGGGAATTGATCCCTTAGAATTGATCAACCAAGGTTTTATCCCCGGAATTAATAAGGTGGGCGATATGTTTGATGTCGGCACGCTTTTTATACCGGAGCTTATTCTTTCCGCTAACGCTATGCAAAACGCCGCCGATATTATTAACGCCGCTATCCCTGAGAGTGATCGCCAGACCCAAGGCCGATTTCTGATCGGTACGGTGGAAGGTGATGTCCATGATATCGGAAAAACTATTGTGGTTTCGCTCCTTAAAGCCAGCGGATTTGAAGTGAAGGACCTCGGTCGCGATGTGTCAACGGATCGTTTTATCAAAGAAGCGGAAGATTTTAAGGCGGATATTATTGGGACCAGCTCACTATTAACCA